>NZ_JBCPXV010000015.1:0-78402 GCF_039581225.1 Ornithinibacillus proteolyticus
TTCATTGAAAATGCCTCTATACTACTACCGCGCTCCGCTTGCTGGCCTCATCTTTGGTGTTGAAGTCGTAAGACTTCAACACCAAAGATGAGGTATATGTTCTCCCATAAACATTTTACTCTAACTCTTAGCTTGAAAGGCTTTCGTAGTAATGGCAATAGATAAGCCATAAAAGAGTAGACCCAAAATAGGTAAAACTAGATAAGGATATACGACTATTTTTTCTTCAATCAGTGGAATGATCCATTGGTCTAAATCGTTAAAGATAATGCTTGTTGTCATTCCTGATACAGTCACTAAAGCATCGATTGATAGTAACAAGGTAATAAAGAAACATACCAATATTAGGATAGAAGGAACGATGAAAGAGCGAGTCATGACAAATAAAGGGATGTAAATAGCAATAATTAGTAATCCTAAGCTAAGTAACACGACAATTTCCTTCCAACCAAAGGCATATATCGCATAAGGAATAAAGTCTTCTAGTAGCTGACCAACTGCAAACTGGTATAGCACGGTGAAAATCCATATGATGGCGAAAGAAATATACCGGCTTATCATAATGGTTTTACGTTTTATCGGTAAACTAGTTACAAAGGAATTTATTCTTGCTCGATGATCTAGAAAGAATATAGATAGGATAATAACCTGTAATATGAATGCTAAGCTAATCATAAATGGAGGCAATGATAAGATATAGCCTAGCGGGATTAATATGAGCGTATAGGGTATTAGACCTTTAGAAAGGATTAGGTCCCGAATTAATAAAGATTTCAATGGATTAACCTCCTATTCCAAATCGAATTTTATAAAGAACCAATTAGATATGAGATAAGATACAAACATCACGAGTAACGAAACAACCAAAGGTATGACGAAAGGTTGTATATTCCAAAGGGGTTCAATTAGAGATGCAATTTTGTCATCTAGTGTGATATATGGATTTCCTCTGACGATGCTATACGTGAAGACGATAACGAAATGGGAAATCATTAACACCGACATGGCATGCATGAAGTTTTTTATAAGATAAAAAATTGGTAAATAAACAGCTAACAGCAACGTAACCATGACAAAATAATGGACGATATCTTTAGCAGTTAAGTAAGTAAAGGTTCCTAGGTATAGGTTGTTGAATGCGATCGAATCGACTAACCAAATGAACAGCATGAATACGATCGTCAATGAATACAAAAATACGTATCTTGCTCGAACGATTTGCTTTCGATTTATTGGCATACTGACTAGAGAGCGCAGTACATGATGCTGATAATCGAAATAAAACAATAAAATAAGAAATCCTAATATGACAGTCATGTTTATTCCCATACTGTTTACATGGAATAGATAGGTTAGCAGAATAAACAAGGCAAAGAGAAGGATGTATAGACTAGAGATCTTTAAATCTTTTACATATAACTGTCGCAAGTGCACTACTCCTTCCTCGTCATGAAATACATTATATCTTCTAATGTAGCTTTTTCAACGAAGACATCCTGTCCGAAAGGTTCAAATAAGGCTGGATTTCCCTCGAATAAGCCATGGAAACCAGTGTTGGATAATTGCAACCCAGAAAAGAGTTCTCTTGTGTCATCATCGATCAGCTCTTTCTTCCCTTTTACTACATGGAAAGTGTCTTTAACTTCCTCCATACTTTTTTGGAAGAGAATTTTTCCTTGATAGATAAAGATAATATAATCGGCAATTCGATCTAAATCTGTTGTGATATGAGAGGAAAGAAAAATCGTTTGTTTTTCATTCATCATGAGATCCTGTAATAAATCGAGAAGCTCTCTACGGAATATCGGATCAAGGCCAGAAGTAGGTTCATCCATGACGATAAATTCAGGTTCATGACTTAAGGCAAATAAGAGGGAGGTCTTCATTTTCATCCCTTTTGAAAACTTTTTTACCTTCTTTCTTAATGGAAGTTCAAATTGCGCCAAATATCGTTGGAAAAGATTTTCATTCCATGTTTTATAGAGTGGTGCAATAAAAGCTTTCATATTAGCGATAGTAAAATCCTCATACATGTAAAGTTCATCATAAACAAAGCCAATTCTTTGTTTGTTGTGATGATTTTTATGGGAGTTTCCAAAGATTTGTATGTCTCCTTTGTCAATTTGTAATACATTCATCATCATTTGGATAGTCGTTGTTTTTCCGCTTCCATTTGGTCCAATAAAGCCAGTTATAAAGCCTGTTGGAATCGTAAAAGAAAGGTTTTGGATGGTGAAGTCCTTTCGATTTTTTGCGACGTTTTTGAATTCAACCGTATTCATCGGCTCTCCTCCTCATAATAGATGTTAAGCATTTCTAGTAATTCTTCCTTTGAAAGTCCAAGTTGTTTACTGGCGTTTACAAGCTTTTCTAATTCATTTTCCAATTCTCGAATTTGCCACTCGCGTAAAACATGGGCCTGTTGTCCTGCAACGAAAGTTCCTTTTCCAACGGTTGAAACGAGGAAACCTTCCTTCTCCAGTTCTTCATACGCTCGTTTTGTTGTGATGACACTAACCTTTAAATCTTTTGCTAGAGCACGCATCGATGGAAGTGCATCTCCTTCCTTTAAATCACCGGAAAAAATTTGCTGTTTTATTTGCTCTTTAATCTGGAGAAACAATGGATCCTTGTTACTAGATGAGATAATTAGATTCATGCTTACACCTCCTTATAATTGTTAATATTGTATATATTGTATATACACAATATACGAGTTGGGGATGAAAAAGTCAACCATAATTCTGAAATTAATTACAATATTAGCAAAAAGTGAGATACAATGTATGGTGTATTAAAGCTAAATGGGGTTGAGAAGAAATGAGCATATTTTTTAATGTCATCCTTCCAGTAATAGCAGTATTTGGTGCAGGATTTGTATTGCAGAGGTTTAAACCAGTTGATATTAGGGCAGTATCAACACTATTTATCTATGTATTTCTACCAGCATTAGTATTTACGAAATTATATGAAGCGACATTTGATAGAAGCTATACGATATTATTGATTTTTGCATTTGTTCAATTAGGTTTGATGATAAGTTTAGGCAAATTAGCTAAGCATATATTTAAATGGTCCCATTCAGTGGAAAGTGCTTCGATATTAACAGCGGGATTTATGAATGCCGGTAATTACGGAGTACCTGTGATTATGTTTGCTATTGGAGATCAAGCAATACCATATGCCATATTTTTTATGGTAATTCAGACGATGTTCATGAATTCCTTTGGGGTGTATTATGCATCGAGGAGTTCTAGTGGGATTAGGCGAGCGGTTACTAAGGTCTTTACATTGCCTGCTACTTATGCGGCACTAATCGCCATAATATTACAAAATATTTCCTGGGAAATACCAGAAACTGTCTATTCCACCCTTTCGATGGTTGGTGGAGCGGCAATTCCAGTAATGATGGTAATCCTAGGAATGCAGTTAGCATCGATCACTTCTATTAAATTTAATTGGCAAGTCATTATTTCTACCGTATCGATAAGAATGTTAATTGGGCCTCTCATTGCGTTCGGTTTTATAAATCTAGTAGATGTCGATCCAATAGTCGCAACGGTCTTACTAATTGTAGCATCCATGCCAAGTGCAGCAACGACAACAATGTATGCAATACAGTTCGATACAGAACCAGAATTAGTATCAAGTATTACATTAGTTTCCACATTATTCAGTATAGTTTCGATAACTGTTTTATTAAATCTAATTCCGTATTAAAAGTATGACTTCCAAGGATTTACATCATGCCAGCTAAGAATATGAATGATTGTTCTATATAGTACTTATCGCTCTAGAGACTAGGGGTTAGACAATAATATTTATCCTAAAGGAAAAAGCGAATAATAATTAAAGACCTCGCTCTAGGGTGGTTAGTTGACTAGAGGAAGTCACCCTATTCCTATCCACCCGCAGGAGTCTGACCATGTGTTATTCGGTTTTTCATTTATGTACCAACCTCTCAAGTTTTGTTTTCAGAATATTGACATTATATATCATTTCCTATACTATAATAAGTATGATGATAAAAGAAAACAAACAGCAAAAAGTATATCGAATAATAAAAGGAAGAATTATAGAACGAGAATATGTTCCAGGCCAACGAATTGTTATCGACCAAATAGCGAAGGAGCTGGAAACAAGTTCGATACCAGTACGTGAGGCGATTAGGCAATTAGAAGCCGAGCGTTTAGTAGTCTATAAGCGGAATGTCGGGCCTGTTGTAGCAGAAGTGAATGAGTCGGACTATTTGGATACTGTTCGAGTTCTAGCGTTACTGGAGGGCTATGCAGCATCGCTTGCAGCACGGAATTTTCCGCAAGAAAAGCTAGTTCAGTTAAAGCAGTTAAATGAGCAAATGGAGGAGGCTTTAGAGGATTTTGACATTATCCAGTTTAGCAAACGAAACGCTACATTTCATCGAATCATTTGCGAACAATGTGGTAATACATACTTATTAGAAACAATTCAGCATACGTGGAATCGTATTGATTCCATCCGAGGGACTGGATCAACACTTTATTCAAAGCGGGTAAAAGAATCGATTGAAGAACATAAGGAAATTATTAACCTATTAGAAGCAGGAGATGGAGATCAATTAGAAGTGGTTGCTAGAGAACATAAAATAAAAACGGCTCTCAACTTCGAAAAAAGAAGAAAGAACCTGATTGATACCAATATTTTTCCTTCATAAGGGGAGAACTAGAGATAATATCTAGTTCTTTTTTTTAGACTAGAATCCTAGCAAACTGCTAGTGGCATATCCACCTAAAAAATTCTATATTGACATAACATATGAAATCATATATGATTTAATTGTTCTGAAAATTAATATTAATGAAAACAATGAGGTGAGGTAATCAAATGGCTTTTGAAGAGGCGAAGGAACGATTACGAGGCTCGATTGCACCAGTGATTACACCGTTTAAGGAAGATGAGCAGATTGATTTTGACAAGTTTCAGGAATTAATTAATTGGCAAATTGCTAGTGGAAGTCATGGTATTTCCGTAACCGGTACTTCGGGTGAACCAAGCTCTATGTCCGTAGAAGAGCGGATTCAAGTAATGGAAATTGCCTGTAAAACAGTAAATGGTAGAGTTCCCTTTATACCAGGAACTGGATCAACCAACCACCAAGAAACACTCCGTATGACACAAGCAGCACAAGAAATGGGTGCAGATGCTGCTATGGTCATTGTCCCATACTACAATAAACCTAACCAACACGCATTGTACAAACACTTCAAAGCAATCGCAAATTCAGTAGATATTCCTATCATTTTATACAATATACCTGGTAGAACAGCGATAAATTTGGAAGCGGTTACAATATCGAGACTTGCTGGGGACTGTCCAAATATTATCGGGGTGAAAGAATCGAACAAGGACTTCGAACATGTTAATAGCGTCCTACTACATTGTGGGCGAGATTTTAACTTATATTCTGGAATTGAAGTGCTTTGCTATCCAATGCTTGCTATTGGAGGAGCTGGCCATATTAGTGCGACTGCAAATGTAGCTCCTAGAGAGGTTGCTGAAGTATATAACCGATGGGCAATGGGCGATATAAAGGGCGCTCAGGATTTACATTATGAATTAATGCCATTAAATGATGTGCTTTTCCGCGATACTAATCCAGCCCCTGTCAAAGCTGCATTAGGGATGATGGGGAAAATTAAGCCGATACTTAGAAAGCCGTTAGATGTTCCATCACCAGAGATCCGGGCTGAGATTAGAGAAGTATTATTAAATTACCAGCTTATTACAGAAGATGTCCAACTATAAGGAGGGACTGTAATTGGAAGAGAGATTAGCGAATATCCAGCTCTATATCAATGGAGAATTTGTAGATGCAACAACCAATGAAACCTTTGAAAATAAGAACCCCTTCTCCAATGAGGTAATAAATTCCATCGCTAAAGGTGATGCGGCTGATATTGATAAGGCTGTTTCAGCGGCAAAAGAAGCCTTCACTAACGGACCTTGGGGACAGATGAAGGTTAAAGAAAGAATGAAGTATATGGAAAGAATTGCAGATTTAATTGAAGAGGAATCAGAAACGATTGCACGATTAGAGTCGCTCGATTCTGGATTACCAATTAGTCAAACTCGTAAAATGGCGGCACGAGGTGCGGAGAATTTTCGTTTTTACTCTCGAATGGTTCAGGCAAGATTACATGGAGATGCCTTTCAGGTTGACGATGAGTTTATGAATTATACGGTGTACCAGCCACTAGGTGTTGTGGGCTTAATCACGCCTTGGAATGCGCCATTTATGTTATTAACATGGAAGGTTGCTCCGGCTTTAGCTACTGGTAATACGGTAGTACTAAAACCAGCAGAGCTATCACCACTATCCGCTAATATACTTGCAAATGTTATCCAAAAGGCAGAACTACCAAAGGGCGTATTTAATGTAGTTCATGGATTTGGAGAAACGGCGGGAGAAGCACTTGTCAAGCATCCAATCGTGAAGGCGATATCGTTTACAGGGGAAACAACTACTGGTAAACGAATTATTAAAAATAGTGCAGATTCGTTGAAAAAAACATCGATGGAGTTAGGGGGGAAGTCACCATTAATCGTATTTGATGATGCAAACATTGAGCAAGCTCTTGATGCGGCGGTTTGGGGAATATTCTCCTTTAACGGAGAACGCTGCACAGCAAATTCGAGAGTATTTGTTCATCAAGCTATAAAAGAGCAATTCGTTGAAGCGTTAAAAGTGCGTGTCCAAAACATTATTGTCGGTGATCCGAAAGAAAACGAAACAGAGCTTGGACCGCTTATCGATACAGGTCACTTCAAGAAGGTAACAGGATATATTGAATTGGCAAAAGAAGAAGGTTGTGACGTGTTTCAAGGAACAGTACCGAAAGAATACCAAGCAGGGAACTTTGTACCGCCCACTTTATTACTAAATGCGAAGAATGATATGCGAGTTTGCCAGGAAGAAATATTTGGACCTGTGATGGCAGTGATGGAATTTAAAACGGAAGAAGAAGTAGTCCATATGGCCAATGACGTAGAATATGGTCTTGCAGGCTATGTATGGACGAATGATATTAAGCGAGCTCATCGTGTAGCACAAGCAATCGATTCAGGAATGATTTGGGTAAACTCGCAAAATGTTCGGGATTTACGCATTCCATTCGGTGGAATGAAAGCAAGCGGGATTGGTAGAGAAGGTGGACACTTTGCAATGGTTGAATTTTATACCGAACCAAAAGCGATTCATGTCGCCATTGGAGACCATCCTATACCGAAATTTGGAATAAAAAGATAAGGAGGGACTAACATGCCAGCAAAAACAGGGAAAGAATATATCGAAGGATTGAAGAAGGCGAATAATAATATCTATATTCACGGGGAAAGAGTCGAGGATGTTACAGAGCATCCAGCATTTAAAAATGTCATTAAATCGATGGCAAATTTATATGATTTACAATACGAGAAACCTGAGAAAATGCTATATACCTCTCCTACTACCGGGGACAAAGTAGGAATGACATTCTTACAACCGAGAACTGTCGATGATTTGATTAAGCGACGTGAAGCGATGCAAGAGTGGGCGAGAACATCGGGTGGAATGATGGGGCGATCACCTGATTATCTAAATGCAGAAGTGATGGCTATGGGAGTAAATAATAGCCTATTTGCCGAGGGGAATCCACAGTTTGCAGAGAATGCTCGTAATTATTATGAATACGCTCGAGAGAATGACATTAGTTTAACCCATACATTAATCCACCCACAAGTTAACCGTGCCAAGGCACAGCATCAGCAAAAGGATGCTAATGTTGCCCTTCATTTAGTGGAAGAAAAGCCAGATGGCATTATTGTAGACGGTATTCGCCTACTGGCTACACAAGGTGGTATTACCGATGAGATTTTAGTATTTCCTTCCACTGTAAAAAAAGCCGGCGAGCTAGATGATCCTTATTCGTTAGCATTTGCGATTCCAAACAATACACCTGGCTTGAAATTCATTAGCCGTGAATCCTTCGATTATGGCAAGAGTGCATGGGATCATCCACTAGGTGCACGATTCGAAGAGGGCGATGCCATTGTTTCGTTTGAAAATGTATTCGTCCCGTGGGAAAGAGTTTTCGTTTGTGGAAACTCCTCTGTATGTAACCGGACATTTAAAGAAACGAATGCGGTTGTCCATATGGCCCATCAAGTGCTTGCCAAAAATATTGTAAAAACCGAATTTGTTCTTGGGGTTGCACTAAGTATGATGGATGCAATTGGAATTGACGGATTCCAGCATGTTCAGGATAAGGGATCTGAGATAATGCTGACACTAGAGACAATGAAATCGCATCTGTATCGTGCAGAGCATAATGCTAAGCTTGATCAATCAGGCACGATGACACCGGACTTTGAAGCATTAGATGCGGCACGTAATTGGTATCCAAGAGTGTATCCGAGATTATCTGAGATCATTCGTATTTTAGGAGCATCAGGGCTAATGGGAATCCCGACAGAAAAAGATTTCAACCATGAGGAAATCGGTCCAATCATACACCGTGGATTACAAGGAAAGAATTTAGAAGGATATGAACGGGTACAATTATTCCGTCTTGCTTGGGATATGACCTTAAGTGCCTTTGGAAGCAGACAGACCCATTACGAATACTACTTCTTTGGCGACCCAATCCGAATGGGGATGACATATTTTGATCAATACGATAAAGAGCCATTTAAACAATATATCCAGGATTTTTTGAAAAAATCTACCAGTGTGAACGCTTCTAATTAAAGGAGGATTACGATGGATTATAATGTGATTCGCTGTGCTAGGGCTATTCTTCATGTAACCAATCTTGAAGCATCAAGAAGGTTTTATGTCGATACGCTTGGGTTTATTGAAACAGAATCTGATGAAGAACATATTTTTCTTCGCGGATTAGAGGAGCATAATCACCATAGTTTACTGCTGAAAAAGTCCGATAAGCCTGTAGTGGAGGCATTAGGGTATAAGGTTTCATCAGAACATGATTTGGAAGCGTTAGCACTGCTGTTTGAAAAAGAAGGCTACCCAACGAAGTGGATCGAAAAAGGTGAACAGCATGCGATAGGGCGGGCATTACGTGTAAATGATCTTTCTGGTTTACCATTAGAGTTCTTTGCGGAGATGGATACGGTAGACCGGCTATTACAGCGATATGATTTATACAAAGGCTCCAGGATGCAACGAATTGACCACTTTAATTGTGCTGTTCCAGATGTAGAAGCAGCATATGATTTTTATAAAGAAAAATTAGGCTTTGCATGCTCTGAATATACCGAGACCTCTGAAGGGGGTATTTGGGCAGCATGGCTACACCGGAAGCAAAATGTACATGATGTTGCATTTATGAATGGAAAAGGACCTCGATTACATCATATAGGCTTCTGGTTGCCTGATCAATTATCACTTATCCATACGTGTGATGTACTGGCGGCCAGTGGTTACGGGGAATCGATTGAACGTGGACCGGGAAGACATGGACTATCCAATGCTTTCTTCTTATATTTACGTGACCCGGATGGACATAGAATCGAATTATATAGCGGGGATTACCTAACCAGTGACCCAGATTTTGAACCGATACGTTGGGATATCAATGATCCAATGCGTCAGACCTTCTGGGGGCATGCAGCACCAGATAAATGGTTCACCGAGGCATCTACTGTCTTACAGGTACACACTGGTAAAGAAGTACCTATACAAACGGCTAAACTAAAACAACACAAACCGACATTTGTGATTTGATGTTTAGAAGGCTTGGCATAGTGGTTAGGAATAGAAGCTCATACATGGAGCAGTCTGACTGTACTTTTATGAGATTACTAAGGGTGGGTAAATCCACAGTATAAGCTTAGGGATTCCTAAACTAACATTCTAAGTCATCTTAGAAAGCAAGGGACCGGTGCCCGATTGGAGCATCACCATATGAAACGTATAAGTAGTATGCCATGTATGAGTAGAAAACATTTTATGAGGGGGTTAGTTAATGGATGATCGTGCATTCCGACATGCAATGGGGAAATTCGCTACTGGCGTTACCATTATTACAACAAAGCTTGGAAACGATATCCACGGCATGACCGCAAATGCTTTCATGTCCGTATCCTTAAACCCAAAATTAGTACTTGTATCTGTCGACCATAAAGCAACGATGAAACACTATATCAATCATTCTGGGAAATTCGCTATTAGTTTTTTAAATCAAGACCAAAAAGATCTCTCAGCCTATTTCGCAGGCCAAATGAAAGAAACAAGAGAAATCGATTTTCATTGGTTTCATGAATTACCAACGATAAAAGAAGCGCTAGTGAATCTCGTCTGCGAGCTGCATGATGCTGTTGACGCTGGCGACCATACACTCTTTATCGGGAAGGTTACGGATTTAGAGGTGCGAGATGGAGAACCACTAGCATTTTTTGAAGGGAAATATCGAGAATTAGTGAGTAGTGAACGAGTTAAATAGATTCATATTCTTGCTGAATGGGGGGTTGACCATGAAACAGCAAATAGATCAATCAGCCGTGAAGTCAATCGATATATTTGAAAAGATAAGTGGGCACGAACAGGTCGTATTTTGTAATGATCCTAGTACAGGATTACAGGCAATTATAGCGATACACAACACGACACTTGGCCCAGCACTTGGTGGAACTAGAATGTATCCTTATGCCAATGTAGAGGAAGCATTGGAGGATGTGTTGCGTCTATCAGAGGGAATGACCTATAAATGTGCAGCCGCGGATATTGATTTTGGTGGTGGTAAAGGTGTGATTATCGGAGACCCGAAAACGGATAAATCACCAGCACTATTTCGAGCTTATGGGCAGTTTGTAGATTCCTTGAATGGTCGATTTTATACCGGAACAGATATGGGAACTACGATGGATGACTTTGTGCAAGCATCGAAGGAAACGAACTTCATTAATGGTATTCCAGAAGAATTCGGCGGTGGAGGTGACTCGTCTGTCCCTACTGCAGAGGGCGTGCTTTACGGATTAAAAGCGACAAATGAATATTTGTTTGGCAATGAAACTCTAGCTGGGAAAACTTACGCAATCCAAGGTTTAGGTAAGGTAGGATTTAAGGTTGCGGAACAATTACTACAGGTTGGAGCACATATCATCGTAACCGATATTTCTGAAGAGGCAATTACTGCCATCCGTGAAAAAGCAACTAATTATCCAGGCATGGTAACCGTAGTCGAGTTGGATGACATTTACGAGGTTGACGCAGATATCTTCATTCCATGTGCACTGGGCGGAATTTTAAACGATGAAACGATTGAAAAGCTAAAGGTGAAGGCAGTTGTCGGATCAGCGAATAACCAGTTGAAGGAAGATTTTCATGCAAAAGCACTTCATGATAAAGGAATATTATATGCGCCTGACTATATCGTCAATGCAGGAGGATTAATCCAAGTAGCCGATGAACTATATGGAGCAAATAAAGCTCGTGTTTTATTAAAGACAAAAGCCATTTATCAATCGATTTTGGCGATTTATCATCAATCAGAATTAGATGCGATTACAACACTCGAAGCGGCCAATCGTAAATGCCAGCAACGCCTAGAAGAACAGCAAGGTCGTAATAATTTCTTTAAAAGAGAAAAAAGCCCGAAGTGGACATTTTATAAATGAGGTGTAACCAATGGTTGAAGTGAAATTTCATGATATTGGCGAAGGAATGACAGAGGGCGAAGTTGTAAATTATTTAGTAAAGGTGGGGGACAGAGTAAAGGTTGATCAGCCATTAGTGGAAATGCAAACCGATAAAATGGTCGCTGAAATCCCTTCGCCAACTTCTGGCATCGTGAAAAAGATTCATATTGAAGAGGGTACGACCATTACGATTGGCTCTGTATTATTAGAAATTGATGATGGCAAAGTAAAGGGGGCGGAATCCAGTTCAGAGCAAGAGGTTGCTGCTGTGCTAGCACCTGAAAAGAGGGATAAACCAGTTCATCCACCAATTGTCAAACAAGCTCCTAAACGGATTATCGCTGCCCCACACACAAGAAGAATTGCACGGGAAAATGATGTGGATATTGAACATGTCGTTGGCTCCGGACCAGCAGGGAGAGTGACAGATGAGGATATCTATCGATTTATTCGAGATAGGGGAAGAAAGGGAGAAGAAAAGCTAGAGGTTACAGTAGAGAAAGAAGTAAGGGAAGCCGAAGAAACGAAAGTATCGAAAGCGGACACCATACCTTTCACTGGTATTCGCAAACAAATTGCCATGAAAATGACAGCGTCACTTTCTACGATTCCACATGTAACTCACTTTGATGAAGTGGATTTAACGAATCTATTAGAATTTCGTGGGGAGCTAAAAGAGGCAGGGGAGCATATATCTGTTGTGGCCTTTTTTCTAAAAGCGCTCACCATTACACTGAAGGAATTTCCTTTATTCAATGCACAGTTAGAGGAAGAAAATAATGTGATTAGACTATTAAAGGATTATCATATAGGCCTGGCAACGAATACAGAAAAAGGATTACTAGTCCCGGTACTACGTGATGTCGATAAGAAATCATTGAAACAGGTGCAGGAAGAAATGAAAGCATTAACAAAGAAAGCACAGGAGCAAAAACTAGCTGCAGATGAAATGAAGGGTGGAACATTTACGATAAGCAATGTAGGTCCAATTGGAGGTATAGCAGCAACACCAATCATTAATCATCCACAAACAAGTATTATTGCTTTCCATAAGACCAAAAAAATGCCAGTTGTAATGGGTAATGATGAAATCAACATTCGTTCCATTATGACGATGTCCTTATCTTTTGATCATCGTATTATAGATGGGGCGGACTCTGTTATGTTTACGAACCGTTTTATCGAATTAATCGAACACCCTAAAAAGCTTCTATTATATTTACACTAACAGTACGGGCAGCTTGCAACTAATTTTGGTTCTCTGCCCTTTCACCTTGGAATAAACTATGAAAATAACATGAATAGTTAGGGGGAAGGCGTTCATGATATATCATGCAAAAGCAAGATTTGCTAACGGGATTGGCCTCGAGGATATAGCTGTTGCACAGTCTTATATTGAGTGGAAGGGTGAAAAACTTACTGAGGATGCCTTATCCTGGCAATCTCCTGTGACTGGAACAGTCTATGGTACGTTACTAAATTTTCAAGAACAGATGGATGCCTTACAGAATCAATTTGAGAAGCCACCTTATCATAAAGCACCAGAGCGCCCAGTGTTATATATTAAGCCACGAAACACGATTAACGCGCATTTGAAAGAGGTGGCAATACCTTTAGATGTAGACGAAATTGAAGTGAATGGGACACTTGGAATCGTGATGAGCAAAACGGCAACCAATGTAAAGGAGCAAGATGCCTTTGATTATGTGGAAGGCTATACGATAGTCAATGATGTTTCCATTCCACATCAAAGCTATTTTCGTCCAGCTATTAAACAAAAGGCTCGTGATGGATTTTGTCCAATCGGTCCGTGGATTGTTCCAAAGGAAAATGTCCCTGAACCAGATTCCTTAATGATTTGGACATTTAAAAATGATGAATTGATTCAAGTAAATAATACAAAGGATTTAATTCGACCTATCCCTCGTCTTATTCAAGATGTCACGGAATATATGACACTTGCAAAAGGGGATTTGCTACTAGTTGGTTTGCCGAATCACCCCCCAACTGCTAAGCACGGAGATACTATTCGGATAGAAATTGATTATATTGGTAGCTTAGAGAATCGATTTGTTTATGAAAATGTCCAGATTGCAGGAGGGGAGAAGCGTTGAAATATGCAAGAGTTGCTTGTCTTGGCGCAATACATGAAGCTGTTCAAGCTGGAAATAAGCTGAAATTACGTGATGGGCGTTTAGTAGATGAAAATGAGGTTGTTTGGTTACCACCAATTGAGGCAGGGACCATTTTTGCCCTCGGACTAAATTATGCAGACCATGCGAGTGAAATTAGCTTTCAGGCACCAGAAGAACCGCTTGTTTTCTTAAAAGGCCCGAATACATTAATTGGACATAATGGTGAAACGAGAAGACCAGTAGGTGTTGAAATGATGCATTATGAGTGTGAGTTGGCTGTGGTGATTGGAAGAACAGCTCGAAATGTTAAGCGGAATGATGCCTATGAATATATTTCGGGCTATACGATTGCTAACGACTATGCCATTCGGGATTATTTGGAGAACTATTATCGCCCTAACTTAGCGGTGAAAAATCGAGACACGCTAACCCCAATCGGCCCTTGGTTTGTGGAAAAAGAAGATATTCCAGACCCAATGAACTTGAAGCTCTTTACTTATGTGAATGGTGAATTAAAGCAAGAGGGCTCTACGAAGGATATGGTATTTGATATCCCGTATTTAATCGAATATTTAAGTAGCTTCATGACACTATCTGAAAACGATATCATTTTAACTGGAACACCTAAGGGAACGGTCAATGTGAACGAAGGGGATGAAGTTGTCGTGGAAATTGAAGGAATCGGGTCACTACGAAATAGAATTGTTCGTGATACGGTCTTTTCGAGATAAGGAGTGTAGCGATGCCACATATTACAGTAGAGTATACCGATAATCTAAAACAAGCTGGTAATATGAAAGAACTGTTACAGCGTATTAATGAAATTCTGATTGATGAAGGCTTTCCAATTGGAGGCATCCGTTCAAGAGCAGTAGCATTAAAGGATTATGTTATAGCAGATGGAACAGCTGAAGATGACAGTTTTATTCATGTCACATTAAAAATAGGTCCAGGTAGAACAGAAGAGGTAAAAAAAGTGACGTGTGACCGAATATTTGCTTTACTAGAAAATCATTTTGAAAAGCAATTTGCCACGCGTTATATTGCATTATCACTAGAACTAGTTGAGTTTATGTATCCGACTTATAAAAAGAATAATATCCATCATCGATATCGGTGATGGATGATTAAATTATATGGCTTAAATAAAAAACTATATAGTAAAATAATATTGAACAATTTCGTATGTAGGTAATAGTCAATTGGACATATTACTATGTAATATGTATAATAAAGGTAAATAAGTCATAATAATAAAAAAACGAGAATGTTGGTACCATTCCCGGTTTAGCATGATACTGATGTTCGGGTGGGTTTCCCTCCTGAACACACTGTTTCTAAGAGAAGAACCCCACCCTGAATTTGATTAGCGATCAAAGGGTGGGGTTCACTTTTTATCAATCAAATCTTTGATTAATTGCCTAATGAAGTTTAGCAGTGTTACTAAAAAAGCTCCGGCTGTAAAAAGTACTATCAAAAGTGATAATACAATCTCCATCGACATCCCCTCCTTTCCACCAATAAAATGGTGTCCAGAAGGGAAGGGAAGGCCCCACCCGTACAACTATATCATGCTTGTCTTAATTTTATCTGATTATAACTATATGGCAAGTAATTTAGTTATCTTTAATTTTATTGTCTCGAAACTGATCTGGTTCCTGTTCATGTTCGTTATCTTGAGATACTTGTCCATCTTTTTTCTGTTTGTAAGTTTTTTCTCCGAATAGGAAAGTACTTCTAATATGATTAAAGCTATGGAAGAGGGGAAATATTAATCCCCTTTCCACACCATTTTCCGAATACCGTAAAGTAATGCTCCATAAGAGTTATATAATTCTTTACAAGCATTACGCGCAGAATTATCTCTTAAATCAAATTCAATACACCGAGTGTAATTAATAAAATCGGAGGTAAGAAGTTCATTCGCTCTAGTCGTTTGTTCTTAGATAGGATAACGCCAACTTTAATTCCAAGATGAACGAAAACACCACTCATAATGGCGATTAATACTGGTGTAATGTATGGAGAATAGCCTAAAATAGCGGCTCCGATACCTGCACCAAAGGCATCTAGCGCTAGAGCGGTACCAAGTAATGTTGCCTCACCTAAAGAAATAGTTCCAGAACGGTCAAGGTCTGCTTTGTCTGGTTTGGCAATAACCGTTCTAAAGCTTTGGAAATTTCCAGCTGTGGTTGCTTGGTATTCTTCTTCCTCTATTTCCCCTTGCTTTAGTTGATTTCGTATAATGTTAAGTAAGGAAAATAAACCAATTACGATTAAAATCACTCCACCTATCGTTTCAGCGACGCTTACAGATAGGAACGAATTTAATACAGTACCAATTAACATAGATAGCAGCACTACTACCCCTGAGCACATCATGATAATGAATAAGGCACTTTTTGGGACTACTATTCTACGCATCCCGTAGGTAATCCCCACTCCAAAACCATCCAAACTTACTGCAATTACTAGGAATAATAATCCTGTGTAAAATAAAATCATAGCACCATATCCTTTTCTTGTTCTAGTGTATTGTATTGTATGAAAAATGGGCAGTTATGTGCTTCCTACATTGGACTGAACAAAATGTTACTTAATCCTGTTCTTGTAAGCAAGATTTTGGTATCGTTGGAATAAGGAAAGGCAAGTAATGAAAAATTGTATAGGAAATGATGGAGGAAAATTAATGTGGAAGAAATTATTAACAGCGATTTTATCAGCTGTTATCTTTAGTTTTTTATTAAGTCTTATTAGCTATCTGACGTACACATCGGATAACCTATGGGTGTCGATGGGTTACTTTATTCTATATGCTGCCCCAGTATATGTAATTGGTGGAATTCCACTATCTTATCTAATTGAATCCTATTTAAAGAAAAGAAACTTTTCATCCCAATTAGCGCGTCACTATAGTAAGTATGGTCTATATATCGTAGCGGGGGTATTCGTTGCCATTATTTATATTGTGATAGTCTCCATAACGGACGATCAATTTGTCATGTTATCCCAAGCTTCATTAACCTACATGATTGGTGGGATTCTTGCCGCTTTAGTTTATTATTATGTATCACTCCTAACAGATAGAAATAGTTCGAATTAAAATATGATATAGTGTTAGGATAGAAGTTTTAAGAGAGGAAATACACAAAAATGAGTAAAACATTAGTATTAGCAGAAAAACCTTCCGTAGGTCGTGATATTGCACGAGTACTTCAATGCTCCAAGCAAGGAAATGGATTTATGGAAGGATCAAAATATATTGTGACCTGGGCGCTTGGACATCTTGTTACGTTAGCTGATCCAGAGACCTATGATGATAAATATAAGCAATGGCGATTAGAGGATTTACCAATGCTTCCATCTAATTTGAAGTTAGTTGTAATGAAAAAGACGGGGAAGCAGTTTAGTACCGTCAAAACCCAAATGAATCGGAAGGACGTAAGTGAAATTGTTATTGCCACGGATGCAGGTCGTGAAGGAGAGCTTGTTGCCCGATGGATTATTGAAAAGGCCCGTATCCAGAAGCCAATTAAACGACTTTGGATTTCTTCGGTAACGGATAAAGCAATTCGTGATGGATTTAAACAGCTGAAGCCAGGCAAACAGTATGAGAATCTATATGCTTCTGCTGTTGCACGTTCTGAAGCGGATTGGTTTGTCGGACTTAATGCGACAAGAGCACTTACCACTAAATTTAATGCACAGCTTTCCAGTGGTCGTGTACAGACACCAACACTAGGAATGGTAGCAGCACGAGAAGAGGAAATAAGGAACTTTAAGCCACAAACCTATTATGGTGTCCAAGCGAAAGCACAAGGAAAAGTAACCTATACTTGGCAGGATAACAAAAGTAACACACGTATTTTTTCTAAGGAAAAAGCAGATAGTCTATTTGGTAAACTGAAGGATCAACCATTAAAAATCGTAAAAGTTGATCAAACAGCAAAAAAGAAATATTCACCACAACTATATGATTTAACGGAATTACAGCGTGATGCGAACAGGATGTTTGGCTTTTCTGGTAAACAGACCTTATCGATTATGCAAAAGCTTTATGAACGTCATAAAGTATTAACCTATCCAAGAACCGACTCACGGGTAATTTCAACAGATATAGTCCCTACGTTGAAGGATCGTCTTCAAGCTTGTGGCGTTGATCAATATGCTCGCTTTGCCCAAACAATCCTTCAAAATGGGATTAATAAGCTACCGAAGTCGGTCGTAGATAATTCGAAGGTCAGTGATCACCATGCAATCATTCCGACTGAAGAACCTGTTATTTTAGCAGACCTAGATGATAAGGAACGTAGAATATATGATTTAGTCGTAAAACGATTTTTGGCAGTTCTGATGGATGCTTATGAGTATGAGCAGACCGTGATTCATGCTGTTATCGGAAATGAATCCTTTACTGCTAAAGGAAAAGTAGTGAAGAAGCAAGGATGGAAAGCAATCTATGATCGCACCTTTGAAGAAGAGGACTCGGATGATCAACAGTTACCTATGGTGAAGCAAGGAGATGTTTTTTCTACTATTAAGTTAGCTGTAACGACAGGTGAAACGAAGCCACCAGAACGCTTTACAGAGGGTGCCCTTTTACAAGCGATGGAAAATCCGGTACGTTACATGAATCCAGATGAAAAACACTTAGCTGGTACACTGCAAAAAACAGGAGGTATTGGCACCGTTGCTACGCGTGCAGACATTATTGATAAGCTTTTCAATAGTGGCTATATGGAACTGAAGGGAAGACATATTTTCCTTACTTCAAAGGGTAAGCAGTTGCTAGAGCTTGCTCCAGAGGATTTACGCTCTCCAGCTTTAACAGCAGAATGGGAACAAAAGCTAAGCTTGATTGCAGAAGGTAAACTGAAAAAAAATAAATTCATAACGGAAATCAAAGATTACACGAAGGAAATTGTTCAAGAAATTAAAGGAAATGATAGTAAATTCAAGCATGACAACATGACTGGCACTAAATGTCCAGATTGTGGCAAGTTGATGCTTGAAGTGAATAATAAGCATGGTCGTATGCTAGTATGTCAGGATCGTGCTTGTGGTCATAAGAAGAATATTGCCAAAAAGACGAATGCCCGTTGTCCGAATTGTCATAAACGATTAGAGTTACGTGGAGAAGGAGAAGGGCAAATGTTCACTTGCTCCTGTGGTCACCGTGAAAAGCTATCAACCTTTAATAAGCGTAAGGAACAAGAGAAGAAGGGTAAAGTTTCTAAGAAAGATGTCAATAAATATCTTAAAAAGCAAGATGACGGATTTACAAATAATGCATTAGCAGAAGCATTAGCGAAATTAAAGGATAAAAATTAATAGTTAATGAATGCCTAGGATAACTTTTTCTTAGGCATTTTTTTATGGAAGGATTTTTAGCGAAAAACAAGAATATATATGGTATGTAATGTTTGTAAGGGGGAGATAGCGAGATGGAGGTTAGAGAGGTTAGTCCTGAAACTACCTATGAACTAAGACATGCTATTTTAAGGCCACATCAACCATTTGAGGCCTGCATATACGATACAGACCGTGATGTAACTACTTTTCATGTTGGTGCTTTTTACGAAGGTACCTTAATAAGTGTTGCATCTTTTTATAAAGAAAAGAATTCCGAGTTTACTAAGGAGAAGCAATATCGTCTACGGGCGATGGCAACTCGACCTACTCATCGCAGGCTAGGAGCAGGAAGAGCGGTGATTGATTATGCAGAGAAACGGATAAGAGAAGAGGATATCGAATTATTGTGGTGTATGGGTAGGACATCGGTACAAGGCTATTATGAGCGGTTAGGTTTTCAACCATATGGTACCGTATTTGATTATCCACCAATTGGACCGCATATTGTGATGGTGAAGGATTTGATGGTATAGAGCTTATTTTCGTTAGCGCCAATTTTCTTTTTTGAAACGGTTTACTTGAATTAATAGTAGATGTATCATTAAAATGAAGATGTACCTTGAATAGATTAGGAGGGTAAACATAGATGGCTTTTGTTATTTTAGATCCATGCAGACAAGAAAAAGCAGCTGAATGTGTTAGTGTCTGTCCAGTTGATTGTATAGAAGAAGGTCCAGATCAATTCTACATAGATCCAGATATTTGTATTGACTGTGGTGCTTGTAAAGCAGCCTGCCCAGTAAATGCGATTGAGGAAGAATATGATTTGACTCCAGACCAAGAAGTATTTTTAGAAAAAGCAGAAGAATTCTTTGCCAACCGTTAATCAGTATAAGTAAAATCCCGTCAGTTCCTAAGAGACTAACGGGATTTTTATGTAGGTTTCCTTGAATTTTTATGAATATCATTTCTTATTCTTCTACAGCTACTGCTAGTTTACTTGCTATCCAGCGTTTGGCTGTTTTTTCATCTACTTCATATACTTTCCCTGCCCGAAATAGTTCTCCATGGTAAGCAGTTTGAACATTCATTTTTACTTTAATCATAAGCTCTAACCCCTTCCTATTCTCATTATAACGAACTACATGTAGTGAAGCTAATGTTATGTAATGGAAATGATATGTAAAATCCCCCCAAAGCGAAATCTTGGGGGGATAGAATTATTTATTTATTTATTTAATAAATCAAATACTTGATTAACATCTTTATCGCCTCTACCAGATAGGTTGACGATGATGGTGTCCTCGTCAGCTAGTGTTGGTGCAAGCTTTATCGCATGGGCAATGGCATGAGCGCTTTCTAAAGCAGGGATAATTCCCTCTGTTTTTGATAGTATTTGAAAAGCTTCTAACGCTTCATCTGCTGTAACCGTTACATATTCTGCTCTTCCAGTCGTTTTTAGGTAACTATGCTCTGGCCCAACACCTGGATAATCAAGCCCTGCGGCAATGGAATACGTCGGTTTCGGCTCCCCATTGTCATCAAGTAATGTTAAACATTTAAATCCGTGAATAACAGCGGCTACACCTTCTGTCATCGTTGGAGCTTCATAAGGTTCGGCACCAATTAATCGGACATTTGGTTCATTTAAGTAGTGAGCAAATGCTCCAATGGCATTACTACCACCACCTACACAAGCAATAACGGCAGTAGGTAGCTTGTCTTCTTTTTCCAGTATTTGCCGTTTTGATTCTTCACTGATGACAGCCTGGAAATGCTTCACGATGGACGGATATGGATGTGGTCCAACTGCTGATCCAAGCAGATAAAATGTGTTTTGGTAATTTTCTACAAGGTCTTCTAGCGCAGCATCAACAGCATCCTTTAAACGACCTTGCCCTTTTTCTACAGGGACAACATTAGCTCCTAACAGCTCCATACGAAACACATTGAGAGCCTGTCTTTCTGTATCCACTTTACCCATATACACGGTGCAAGGAATATCAAACATGGCACAAGCAGTAGCAGTAGCAACACCATGTTGACCTGCCCCAGTTTCTGCAATGACTCTCGTTGCTCCCATTCGCTTAGCCAGTAGAATTTGCCCTATTACGTTATTAATCTTATGGGCTCCTGTGTGATTTAAATCCTCACGCTTTAAATAGATTTTTGCTCCGCCTAATTTTTTGGTTAAGTTTTTAGCTTCCGTTAATGGGTTTTCTCTCCCCACATACTCCCTAAGATAGTACCGGAATTCACTTTGAAATTCTGGATCATCCTTGTACTTCTCGAATTCCAGTGCTAAATGATCTAACACCTTCTGCAAATCTTCAGGGATGAAGCTACCTCCAAATTCACCATAAAATCCTGTCTCCACTACACTCTGCTCACTCATCTCTCTAAACTCTCCTCTATTCTATTTTTTTGTATTCTATTCAGAATACTTGCTCATTATTGTATCATAAAAGTGGGCCAACACCAATAAGCATTTAGTTCTAAAGGGAGTCGTTACATTGGAAAAGATAGGTCTATTTTTTCGGGTACCAAATACGTACGGAAAAGTATTATTAGATCTGTTGGATAGTTTATTAGATGAAGATGAGTATATATGGAAAAAAGGGAATCATATAGAAATATTGTTTTCTGATGATTTTAATTCTGAAATGAAATATATAGATAGGCTAAAGACACTGAGTAATGATCCAAATGAAAAGATATGTTTCGTTTGGAAGTTACTATCCCATAATAGCTACATTTTCCGGATATTTAACGAATGGAGAAATTGGTAGTTCAATATTAAATGGGAAAGAATTCTTGAATTCATCTTGCAATGTGTTAATTAGTATTGTAGATACTACAGAAGTGACATTCCTATCAAAGAATAATGCCGTTATGACAGATATGGAGAAAAAATACCTTCAATATAATTTCTCTGATCTTAGATATATGGATGTAGAGGAATGTGTAAAGTTACGTTTCGATTAGTTCTATCATCAAATGTTGCTGCTACTAAAGTATAAAATCTTTTATCGACAGTCTATTTTTGCTTAACACTATATGGGGGGATGGACTAATTATTTGTTGGGTATTGGATGCACTGTAAAATAGCGGTGTAACAGGGGGGGCTAGTCGACGCTATTAATTTCTTTCTAATGAGTATAACAATTGTCTTTGTGGCGGAAAGGACAGAAGCGTCGAATAGAAAACAGTTTTTTAGATTAATTAATTTAACGACTATGCTGATTGTTTTCGTTCATACTAACAGTAGACTTTCAAATCTGAATAATGGAGATGATCAAATGGAAGCAAGAAATCTTACGGAAGAGGCTTTAATAGACTATAAAGAAGGAATAGGCATGTTCACGAAAAAAATGCCAAAGCTAGCCGAATTATATAATGCTTTTACAGAAGAATGCTTCAAAGAAGGTGCGTTATCTAAAAAGCATAAACAATTAATTGCATTAGCAATTAGTTTATATGCACAGGATGAGTATTGTATGATCTATCATACAAAAGGTTGCCTGGATCAAGGGTGTACAGAAGAGGAAATCCTAGAGGCAATTGGTGTAACAGCTGCTTTTGGTGGCGGAGCAGCAATGAGCCAAGCGGTTACCCTTGTACAAGATAGTATTCAAGATTTAAATCAGTTAAAACAATAAGAGGTGCACTTGCACCTCTTTTACTTTGTAGTGATCGAATCTAGAGCGATGTCCATATTGTTTGTTGGCTGCTGACAGGCAAAATTCTCACATACATATACAGTTGTTTGTCCATTTAGTGTTTTATATTCTGCTGCAAACGGAGCAATATTTCTAAATTGTTCTGGTTCATTTGCTACTAGTAATGCAATCTCCGGTATAAAACGATCATGGAGTAATTGTAAGAGTTTAGCTCTGGAAGAATCAGATTCGCCTAGAACAACAACTTCTTTTGTCGGATTCTCAGTAAGTATTATGCTTTGGAGAAAGAACACCCCAGCAGAAGGTTGCTTGGTGATATCTTCATAAAAGGTGGAAAACATCTCCGCTACTTTATCTAAGTAACTTGTTTCTCCAGTTAGGCTCCCCATTTGGACGAGCATTAGAGCTGCAACGCTATTTCCTGAAGGGGTTGCCCCGTCATAAATTTCTTTATCATTCGAGATTAGCTGTTCATTATTCTTACCACTAAAGAAAAATCCACCATATTGCTTGTCCCAAAATAAATCAATCATTACATCCAGTTGATGTTTTCCTTTGGATAAATATTCTAGGTTGAAATCTACTTGATACAATTCTAAATATGCCCAAACTAAATAGGCATAGTCATCGAGATAAGCGTGGTATTTTGTTTCCCCATCCCGATAGCGAGCCATCAGCGTACCATTATCAAAGAGTTTTTTCTCCACAAATGAGATTGCTGTTTTCGCCATATCTAAATATTGATCGTTTTGAAATACTCTACTAGCTTTGGCTAAGCCAGCAATCATCATAGCATTCCATGAGGTTAGTACTTTATCATCAACATGTGGATAGACACGTTTCTCCCGTTCTTGAAGGAGCTTTTGTCTTGCTTCTTCCAGTTGTGTTTCTAAAGCTTCCACAGTTAAGTCAAATTCCTCTGCTACACTTTGAAGACTGGAGCGAATTAGATTTGGGATATTCTTTCCTTCAAAGTTACCATAAGGAGTAATACCGTACGCTGTCGTATAAATATCTCCTAAATCCTCCCCGAGAATATCAAATATTTCTTCATCGTCCCAAACATAATACTTACCTTCTACCCCTTCCGAGTCAGCATCAATAGCGGAGTAAAAAGCACCTTCCGTACTCATCATTTCTCGTTTCACAAAATCGATAATTTGCTCAGCAATTTTTCTATAAAACGGCTTCTTTGTTACTTGATAACATTCGGTATAGGCGATGAGTAGAAGCGCATTATCATATAACATTTTCTCAAAATGAGGTACAAGCCACTTTTCATCTGTTGAATATCGGGCAAAACCAAACCCAATATGATCCCATATCCCACCGGCAGCCATGTTTTGCAAGCTATTTTCCACCATTTTTAAAGCAGCCGTTTTCCCAGTAAAATGATAATAACGGAGTAAAAATAGTAAATTCTGTGGCTGTGGAAACTTAGGTGCTTCAAAGAACCCACCATAATTAAAGTCAAACCCTCTTCCTAATTGCTGGTAGGCTAGATCAGCTGCTTTTTTTGTTAAACGATGTTCGCTCTTGGCACGAGTAGAGCTATCTAAGGCTTGTTTCACACTTTCGGTTACCTCAGAAATGTGCTCAGGGTCTGAAGTATATTTGATATGTAGTTGTTCTAAGGCTTCTAATAACCCAGGTCTACCGTACTTGCTTTCTTTAGGAAAATAAGTTCCCGCATAAAATGGTACTTTATCTGGCGTCATAAAAATCGTAAGTGGCCATCCACCATGACCAGCCATCATTTGACATACCTTCATATAGATAGAATCCACATCCGGGCGTTCCTCACGATCGACTTTAATGGAAATATAATGCTCATTTAACATCTGTGCTACTTCCTCATCTTCAAAGGATTCATGAGCCATGACATGACACCAGTGACATGTGCTGTAGCCAATTGATAGGAAAATTGGTTTATTTTCTTTTTTTGCTTTTTCAAACGCTTTTTCACCCCAAGGGTACCAGTTTACGGGGTTGTAGGCATGTTGTAGTAGGTAAGGTGATTTTTCATTTATTAAGAAGTTAGGATTAGTATTTTCTTGCATGGAATCCGCCTTTCATTCATTGTTGTTTTAAGTATATCCTATGTGCGCGATTGGTACACGGAAAGTAGATGATTGGTCTTGGTTGGGAATATTACATTATTGTTGGGTAAGGTAATGAGAATTTTTCTATTAATGAGGAAAGGTAAAGAGATGAGAAGGTAGATGGAATGTCTGTTCCCTTAATGGAGCGATATATCGGAAAAGGGTAACAGAGAGGAGCTATCGGTTCCCTTATCGGGGTGGAATATCGGAAAAGGGTAACAGAGAGCAGTTATCAGTACCCTTAATGGGGTGGAATATCGGAAAAGGGTAACAGAGAGCAGTTATCAGTGCCCTTACTGGGATGGAAAAGCGGAAGAAGGTAACAGAGAGAGGTTATCAGTGTCCTTAATGGAGAGGAAAAGTGGAAGAAGGTAACAGAGAGAGGTTATCAGTGCCCTTACTGGGGAGGAAAGGCGAAAAAAGGTAACAGAGAGCAGTTGTCAGTGCCCTTACTGGGATGGAATAGGAAAAAAAGGTAACAGAGAGAGGTTATCAGTACCCTTACTGAGATGGAATAGGGAAAAAAGGTAACAGAGAGCGGTTATCAGTGCCCTTACTGGGGAGGAAAGGCGAAAAAAGGTAACAGAGAGCTTATAGCGGGGATTGTCTTGTATAAAATCTCTCCCGCCAGAATAAGAAAAACTAACACATTCACGAAAGGAAGTATGTGTTAGTTTTTCATTCATAATCGGCTCATTTTATCGTTCTAATCTATTTTGTTATACAAGAAAGACAATAGAACATATTGTCTTTCATCAAGGGTAATTATAATCCTTTCAGTCTCTCCTTAGCTTGTTCATCTCCTTTTAACGCCGCTTTTTGGTACCAAATTTTTGCCTTCTTTATGTTAATAGGAGTTCCGATTCCATTCTCATAGCATAGTCCAAGATTAAATTCCCCATAGGAATCGCCTTGTTCAGCCGCCATTTTATACCAAGAAATCGCCTCTTCTCCTTTTCCATTTTCCACTGCCTCATGACCCAGGCGGTTTGCTGCAAAAACATCACCAGCTAGGGCTGATTTCGTAAACCATGCTTTGGATTCTTCTAAATCAATCTCTGTTCCGACACCATTTTCGTACATATAACCTAATGTATACATCGCCTCAGGTACTCCATGTTCAGCCGCTTTTTTGAATAGTTTAAGAGCTCTCTTATTATCCTTTTCAACATATTCACCACGTAGGTACATATCGGCATAATTATTGATCGCATCTGGATAGCCTTTTTCGGCTGCCTCTTCATAGCATAAAAATGTCTTCTCTAAATCCTTTTTCACGATCTTACCCATGTAATAATAATTACCTAGCCAATAGAGGGCCTCAGGATTTCCCGCTTGAGCCGCGATATTAAACCACGGAAAAGCCCATTCGTTCCGTTCAATTAGTCTGTACAAATGCCCGAGCTGAACTTGTGCGTCTTTATCCCCATTTGCTGCTTCGCTATAAAGGGAAACCGCTTCATCTAATTCTTCATCTTCCATATAAATAATGGACTCTTCATCTGAAGGCATCACTATCTCCATGACGATAGTCCGCAAATCTTGAATAACAATCGTTTTTGTATCTTCTTGTACAGAGGATACATGATGCAATTGCTTGTACAACATATAGATATCATCTGGTAATTCTATATTAGGAGAAATACATTCGTTTAATATTTGCTGTATCTCAACGATAGGGTTGTTGCTAAATGCTATATTTTGTAAATTATTTGCGGTATAGGTAAATCCTTTGTTCCGTAATTCTTTCTGTAATTCCTGCTTGTCCACCGAAAAGACACCTTTCTACAATTCGTTTTTATAGAGTATCTCATATTTTATGTTTAGAATCACGTATTACAATTGCAGGGAACAATTAATTTTATTACCATATTTTACTGTACAGGAAAAAGTAAAACCTTATAATATCGGTATGTTAATCGATTACATTAAAATGATTGGCTATTTTACTATTTTTTAGAACAATTTCATTTCATTAAAACCCCTTTACGTCAATACTAATTTGTCCTAAAATGTTTAAGTCGACTTCGAAATAGTTTTCAGTTTATTTAAGAAATTTAAAAACATCAGGAGGCTTTTCTTCAATGAAAAAACTAGATAGAGATGCCATTCTAAAGACCATTCCTCAGAAGGGATTTTTCGGGCATCCAAAAGGTTTATCGACGCTATTTTTCACTGAGTTCTGGGAACGTTTTTCCTATTACGGAATGCGTGCTATCCTACTATTTTATATGTATTATGAGGTTTCCGACGGTGGACTTGGTATCGATCAAACAACAGCTAATTCCATTATGGCGATATATGGCTCACTTGTTTATATGTCCGGTATCATTGGTGGTTGGATTGCTGATAGAATATTAGGTACTGCACGGACTGTTTTCCATGGTGGAGTGCTTATTATGATTGGTCATATCATTCTTGCCCTGCCATTTGGAGCACCTGGTCTATTCGTATCCATGGGATTCATTATCATCGGTACTGGACTACTTAAGCCGAATGTCGGTGGTATGGTTGGGGATCTATACAGTAAGACAGACCCACGCCGTGATTCAGGATTTAGTATTTATTATATGGGTATTAACATGGGTGCATTTATTGCGCCATATATTGTAGGAACATTAGGGGAAGGTGTTAGCTTCCACTTAGGATTTGGTGTTGCTGCAGTAGGAATGTTAGTTGGACTAATTGTATATGTTGTAACACGTAAGAAATATCTAGGGTTAGCAGGTACAGTTGTTCCTAATCCATTGAAGAAAGAAGAAAAAGGTCGTCTATTATCGATTATCTTAACAGTCTTAGTGATATTAGGCATAGTTGGCTGGTTAGGTATAAACGGTGGTTGGCTAACTGTCGATCGTGTTATTTTCTCTATTAGTATTCTTGGGGTTATTATTCCGACTGCTTACTTTATCTTTATGTTCCGCAGTCCTAAAACAACTTCAGAGGAAAAGTCACGCTTACTTGCCTATATTCCTTTGTTCGTTGCCGCAATGATGTTCTGGGCAATCCAAGAACAGGGATCAACCATTCTTGCAACTTATGCTAATGAGCGTACCGACTTGCACTTCCTCGGAATTGAATTGAAGGCATCATGGTTCCAGTCACTTAATCCATTATTTATTATCATGTTTGCTCCTTTATTTGCAGGCATGTGGACAAAATTAGGAGATAGACAACCATCTGTTGCACAGAAATTCTCGTTTGGATTAGTGTTCGCAGGATTATCCTTTATTGTGATGATGTTCCCTGCATACTTCAACGGAACGGAATCATTAGTAAGTCCTTTATGGTTAGTACTAAGCTTCTTCCTAGTAGTATTAGGTGAATTACTATTATCACCAGTTGGGTTATCTGCATCAACGAAACTTGCACCAGCTGCCTTTGCTGCACAAATGATGAGCTTATGGAACCTTTCCAACTCATCAGCACAAGCAATCAATGCACAGGTCGTGAAATTTTACTCAACTGAAACAGAAGTTATGTACTTCGGTGTTATTGGTGGTATTGCTATTCTATTGGGTATTATTCTATATTTGTTCTCTCCTAAGCTGAAAGAATTTATGAGAGGGCTAAACTAGTAATGAAAGAGCTGATACGTGAATGGATACCGTCCCATTTACGTATCAGCTCTTTTTCGTATAAGAAGCTAATCCATTAACTGTAAAATGGAGGGGGAGGATAGAATGCCACGGTCCACTTTCTCAACCAATTTATGGTAATCTATTCATATGGATAATATTTAGGAGAGAGATAAACATGCAACCAACAATTCGATATAAGAAAAACTACCATGTAGACTTAAGCGATGTCGATTTTCAAAAGGAATTAAGGCCGAGTGCATTATTTGGGTATTTTCAAGATATAGCAAATTTAGCAGCCGAGAATCTGGGAGTTGGAATCAATCAACTACTGGATAAGTACGGTGTAGCATTTGTGCTAATGCGAATTCGGGTAGATATGATCCGTAATCCAATCTTAGACGAGGAGATTACGATTGAAACGTGGCCACTGAGACCAGGGAAGCTCGAATTTGAACGGGATTATCTGGTCCGTAATCAAAATGGTGAAGTAATTGCCCGTGCTGTATCTGTCTGGGTTATTATGGACTTGAAAAAGCGTCGTTTAAAACGAAGTGAAGCAATTAATTTAGATTACCCGGAATATATAGAGGATAGAGCAATTAACATAACGTTAGGGAAGATAAAAGCATCAGAAAATCTAGAAGCGGTTTATCAGAAAACGATTGGCTATAGTGATATTGATTTTAATGGTCATTTGAATAATGCCAAGTATGTCGATTTTATTATGGATTGCTTCTCTTTAGAGGATCTTCAAACCTATCCTATTCGATCGATTGAGGTGAATTATTTAAATGAGGTCTTACCTGGTGATAGACTTGTTTTAAAGAAAGATTCTACTAATAAGTCGAATCATACATTTTTCGTAGATGGTGTTCGCGAATCAGATGAAAAGATTGTTTTTCGCTCTAAAGTGATCGTAGAGGGAAAATAAATAATATGTGAGTGTTGATAGCCCAGGTACCAGGTAACAATTCACCGGCAATGGGATTAGGTCTACCTACACTAATTAGCAATATAGTAGTAAATAAAAGTACCCGAATACCTTCTAGCACATATTCGGGTACTTTCCCCCCTACGATAATTCGAAAATACGAAAGCTTAGTGGACTAACATGAATCGTTGAACCTAATGTCAGTTTTTTCTTCTGGTCACTTTCTATATCCCACTCGTGAACGGTAGTCAATTTCAACGCATCACTAGAGATTTCAACAGAATCTAGACTATTATTGATAATAAATCGTAAACAAGTATCCTGATTGAATTTCTCATAAATGATATAGTTCTTTTCGTTATTAACATCAATGAAGCGGATATCAGAATGGTTCCCAAAGACTGGCTCGGTTCTACGCCATTTTAATAAAGACCGGACGTATTCAAATAAGTCTCTATCCTGCTTTTTCTCATCCCATTCCATACAACTACGACAGCCAGGATCCTGTCCGCCGTCCATTCCAATTTCGTCACCATAATAAATACATGGAGATCCTATAAAGCTTAATTGGAATAGGTACAAGAGTTTAACTCGGTCACGATTTCCATTAGCGAGTGTTAGAATACGTGGTGTATCATGGCTATCTAATAGGTTAAACGCTACTTCATTTACATTTTTAGGGTACATGTGAAGCACTTTTACAATTGAATCGACAAAATCCTGTGCCGAAATACTATCCTTCGCTAGGAAATCGATTGCACTATTTGTGAATGGGTAATTCATAACGGCATCAAATTGGTCCCCTTGTAACCATGGCATCGAATCATGCCAAATTTCACCTAGAATATAGGCATCCGGCTTTACACTTTTTACAACCTTACGAAACTCCCGCCAAAATGCATGGTCTACCTCATTCGCTACATCTAAACGCCATCCATCGATATCAAACTCCTCCACCCAATAACGAGCGACATCTAGTAAATAGGCTTTAACCTGAGGGTTTTCTGTATTAAGCTTTGGCATGGAAGGAACAAACCCAAATGTATCATAATTCGGTCTAGGTTCAGTCACGATTGGGAAATTCCATAGATGAAACCAGTTCTTATACTTTGATTCCTCTTGCTGTGTTAAGACATCCTGAAATGGGGGGAAATAAAAGCCACTATGGTTAAATACAGCATCTAGCATGACACGGATTCCTCGCTTATGACATTCTTGGACAAGGCGACGGAATGTTTCTTTGTCTCCAAATTGTGGGTCTATTTCCATATAATCAATCGTGTCATATTTGTGATTGGAGTATGCTTTGAAGATAGGCGTAAAATAGATTCCGGAAATGCCTAATTCCTCCAAATGATCTAAATGATCGATGACTCCTTGGAAATCCCCGCCGAAAAAGTTAGACGGAGTCGGGTCAGTACTCCCCCATGGTAATGTACCTTCTGGATTAATAGACGGATCCCCGTTTCCAAATCGCTCAGGAAATATTTGATACCAGACTGTATCTTTAACCCATGCTGGTGCTTGAAATACATCAATATTATTTACATAAGGGAAACAGAAATAATTTGCGATGTCAGTTGGAGCAGAGGTGAAGAAGCCTCCTTCCATATAATATAAAGTCTCGTTTGAATCGGAGCATTTGAATCCGTAACGCATACGGTGAAATTCAGGCTCAACTGCAATAACCCAATAATCATAAAGAGAAGTTGAACCTGATTTGGTCATAGGTTTAGTAATAGTTTGCCAACTCCCCTCTACCCAATCATATGGATCACCAAATAGGAGTTCAACAGAATACATATCATCCTTTTTCGTTTGCAACATGATGTGTAGTGTATCGTTGTCATAGGCATAGGCGTAATTGTTTTTTGGTCTGTGAAAAATGGCTTCCTTAATCATCACAATTCTCCTTTTCATAAAAATAACCCCGTTTACTTTTATTCGTAAACGGGGTTGTTGTTTAATAACAAAGCATTGCCCTTAAATTTATACTATTAATCTACTGTAAGCGTTTTATAAAGTCAAATAAAATTTGAAACGTAAAATAGTTGTAAAAAAATTTAAAGAAAATTTATAAAAACGATTGCATAAAAAATGAAATAAGGGTACAATTTCATTGTAAGGTTGCGCAAACGTTTTCACTGTACTGAGTAAACAGTTTTAGAGGGGGGCAATATTAGTTTGTAATAAAGTGGACTTTTATTTGTCATGATGCATTACCTTACAAGATAAATAGATATGGCGTTTTACAAAAATAATAATCTATTGGTTACGTGATAACCAAAAATGAAAGAGGGGACTTGTAAATTATGAAAATCAAATGGAAGAATCTTGCTTTTGTAGCAATGTTAACGAGTTTACTTGTATTAGCTGCATGTGGAGGCGGAGATAAAGATGGTGATAACTCTAGTTCTGAGAAGGATGAAGGAAGTAGTGCTGGTACATTAGAAATTGGTGTAGAGGATGGATATATTGATTATGTAAAATCAATCGTTCCGGCATTTGAAGAAGAGACAGGAATTAAAGTAAAAGTAACAGAAAGAGATTTATTCGAAACTTTGGAAGCCCTTCCATTGGATGGACCTGCTGGAATAGCTCCTGATGTTATGGTTGCCCCTTATGACAGAGTTGGTAACTTAGGTCAACAAGGTCATTTAGCGGAGTACACGTTTCCTGATGATGGTCGCTATGATGACTTAGATAAACAACAGGTTACGATTGACGGTAAAATTTATGGTGCTCCATTCGTAATTGAGTCACTAGTACTCTACTATAATAAAGATTTAGTTGATCAAGCTCCTCAAACATTTGCGGATTTAGAAGCGTTAGCAGAGGATGATCGTTTCGCCTTTTCTTCGGAATCTGGAAGAACAACAGCATTTTTAGCTAATTGGTTAGATTTCTATAGCACATACGGATTACTTTCTGCTTACGGTGGTTATGTATTCGGTGACAATGGTTCGGATCCATCTGATATTGGACTAAATACAGAAGGTGCCATTGAAGGTATTGAATATGCAACAGAATGGTTCAACAAATGGCCACAAGGGATGTTAGATTCTACAACAGCAGGTAACTTTATTGACGAACAATTCACAACTGGTAAAGCTGCTGCAATTATCGGTGGACCATGGTCTGCTTCTGACTATAATGAAGCTGGTATAAATTATGGGGTTTCCATGATTCCAACATTACCAAATGGTGAAGAATATCAACCATTTGCTGGTGGTAAAGCGTGGATTGCGAGCAATTATGCTAAAGACCCTGAAGCTGCACAAAAATGGTTAGACTTTGTGACTAACGAAGAAAATCAACAAAAGCTATATGATGATAAAGGTGAGGTACCAGCGAATCAAATGACAAGAGCAACAGTTGCAGAAGCTGGAGATGAGCTGACTGCTGCGGTTATCAACCAATATAACAATGCAATTCCTATGCCAAATATTCCTCAAATGGCTGAGGTTTGGACAGGTGCAGAAACATTAATGTTTGATGCTGCTTCTGGTAACAAAACTGCAGAAGAATCAGCAAATGATGCGGTAGACGTTATTAGTGAAAATATCTCTCAAAAATACTAATAATGTAATCTAATTGGCAGAGATCAGCTCTCTGCCAAAGTTTATTTAAAAGGGAGTGAGAACTGGTGGATTATACAGAAGCAGATGGCAAACAACGCATTAGAAAAGCAACATTACTCTCGATTATTCCTGGTATAGGACAAATGTATAACAAACAGATGTTTAAAGGGATAGCCTTTCTTGCCATTTTTGTTTTATTTATTTTAGAAATGATTAATTTTGGTGCAGAAGCAATAGTAGGTTTAGTAACACTAGGTAGTACCCCGGGTACAGACCATTCACTGTTTATGTTAATCGAAGGTTCACTACAACTATTAATTCTTCTGCTATTTATACTTTTTTACGTTATTAATTTAAATGATGCTAGAAAAGTTGCTAGATTATGGGCTGAGGGCAAAAAAGTAAATACTAAGACGAAAACCATTCTAACGAATATGGTGGATAAAGGCTTTCCATATTTATTTACAATTCCTGCCTATATCGCAATGATATTTGCAATTGTATTTCCGGTATTAGTTACCATATTTATCGCTTTTACAAACTATGATTTCTATCATATTCCACCAGCGAAGTTAATTGACTGGGTTGGTTTTTCTAACTTTACCGATATATTTTTCTTAAGCTCTTATCGGGATACTTTTTTTGCTGTTTTTGGATGGACTGTAATATGGACCTTAGCAGCAACCACACTACAAATCGTAATTGGTATTTTTACAGCGCTTGTATTAAACCAGAAATTCATTAAATTCAAGCGTGTATTTGGTATTATTTTCTTATTACCGTGGGCAGTACCAGCATTTATTACGATTATGAGTTTTTCCAATATGTTTAACGATAGTATTGGCGCCATTAATACACAAGTTATTCCGCTAATCGATGCCTTAATACCTTTTGTTGAGATCGGAAGTCTTCCATGGAAGACAGATCCGTTTTTTACTAAAATAGCTATCATCTTAATTCAAGGGTGGCTTGGATTTCCGTTTATTTATGTACTTGTATCTGGAATTTTACAATCCATTCCGGAAGAACAGTATGAAGCTGCACGAATTGATGGGGCTGGTATGATACAGCGCTTTAAACATATTACCATGCCAGCTATATTTACGATTGCTGCACCAATTTTTATTACACAGTATACCGGTAACTTCAATAACTTCTCGATGATTTACCTGTTTAACGAAGGGGGACCTGGAAGTATTGGAGCTGGTGCTGGTTCAACCGATATTCTTATTTCATGGATTTATAAGCTGACAACAGGAACATCTCCACAGTATTCGATTGCTTCTGCTGTGACATTGTTTATTTCCTTATTTGTCATTATTATTTCGTTAATTGTCTTTAAGAAAACGAGAGCATTTGAAATGGAGGATTAGAGATGAGCAGAATAATGAAATCGCAAAAAACCTCCCGGATCATCAACAAAATCTTTACTTATATTTATTTAATCCTATTAGCGGTGATCATCATTTATCCGCTACTTATTACAGCAAGTTCTGCTTTTAAAGCTGGTAACGTAACCGCGTTTAATTTAAACTTTAATGCGGAATGGACGCTAGTCAATTTCCAAAGACTATTTACAGAAACGTTATATGGTAGTTGGTATGTAAATACATTAATCATTGCCTTCGTGACCATGATAGTTCAAGTTACCTTTATTACACTAGCAGGTTACGTCTATAGTAGATATCGTTTCGTTGGACGGAAAAAGAGTTTGCTCTTTTTCTTAATTATACAAATGGTACCGACGACTGCAGCGTTAACTGCTTTCTATGTTATGGCGTTATTGATGGGAGCTTTAGATCAAAGCTGGTTCTTAATGTTCCTATATATTGGTGGTGGTATCCCGATGAACACTTGGTTGATGAAGGGATATTTTGATACAGTTCCATATGATTTAGACGAATCAGCAAAATTGGATGGTGCGGGCCACTTCCGTATTTTCGCCCAAATTGTACTACCATTGGTTAAACCGATGATTGCTGTGCAATCATTATGGGCCTTTATGACACCGTTTGGTGAGTACATGCTAGCGAAGTTCTTACTACGAACGCCAGAAAACTATACGGTTGCGATTGGTTTACAGACATTTATTAACAACCCACAAAATCAAAAGGTAGCACTATTTGCAGCGGGTGCAATTTTAATCGCTATACCTATCACAATATTATTCTTCATGCTGCAAAAACATTTCGTTGCTGGTTTAACATCAGGTGGTACCAAAGGATAGTCCTAGGTGAAAACAGAATCTCTGAAGGAATGAAGTGAACAATGAAAAAAGATATATTTCCAATCAATTATTTTAAAAGCATTATTTCGCCGAAGCGCGTGTTTACTGGTAGAAAACAACTGAATTGGTTCCAAATCATCATTGTCTTATTATTTTTGAATGGATTAATGATGATTCCGTTATCCATTAATATAGCGAAAATGGATTCCTATCCTGTAGAAGAGACCTATCCAAATGCCTTTTCATTACTAAATGAAGCTGTGATTGGTGAGTTGCAGGATGCAGCATATGCACAAGGGCAACTGACTTTGCCAACTAGTTTTTTAGTAGAAAATGAACATGGAATAGTTGGGGGAAATATATCCACTTCTGATGAAGAGCATGCTTTAAAAGCAGAAAATGCACTGATTTTCCAAGAGGAAGAATTTATTATAAAGGACCAGGAAAATCCAGTAACAGCGGTAATGTATACGAATGATTTTGCCATTGAAGAGATAACGACGGTTCAGATGTTAAAGGACGAACTGTCAAGGCAATGGTTTATTCAAAATAGAGGTTTTATTGTTGGAAGTCTATTATTATCTTTATTTAATTTGTTGCTTGTAAGTATTGTCGTTATAAGCCTAGGATCTTCTATCTTTGTTTATCTTACGAAGAAAGGACAAATATCTACTATTCGAACGTATAAAGAATCGGTGAATTTAATTGTGAATACGTTAGGAATGCCGACAGTAGTGGCTTTGATCCTTGGTTTAATTCAATTTAATATTATTACGATGATTATGATACAAACATTCGGTTTTATTATGATGCTACTTTTCGTATTTATGAAAACTCGCTTCAGTGATGAGGTCGTAGCATAACTGGAGAACAACAGATAACCGGCTATGAATGATTACTTAACATTATATTTTCAGGAGGTACATCCATGCTTCAAGATACAAGCTTTGCCATACACCCAGGAAAAGAAAAAAAGGATGGGGCGGTCGTCTACCGTGACATTGGAAACGTAGATTCTTATTCAACTAGCTCTGATGGTTATTTATTTTCTTGTCGTAACGGATTTGTTCATATACAGTTTTATACGGATTCAATCGTTCGCATAATCATGAACCCAGAGGGAAAACCGTTATTGACTAATTCCAAGGCGGTAGTTGGACAACCTCAAAATGTAGCGATTAAAGAGGTGAATACAGAAGACACCCTATTACTTCGTACAGATAAACTGGTACTTCGTATAACGAAGTCACCATTTCGTTTAACGATAGAAGATACGACCGGTAGGGTAATCATATCCGAGGACAAACACGGTATGGCTTTCCGAGAAAACGGTGAAGTAATTGCCTTTAAAGAAATGTATGATCACGATCATTTCTATGGCTTTGGTGAAAAGTCAGGGCATTTAGATAAACGTGGCGAAAAATTAGAAATGTGGAATACCGATGTGTATGCACCGCATAATCCAGAAACAAATGCACTTTACGAGTCCATTCCTTATTTTATGACACTTCGAGATGGGAAGGCACATGGGATTTTCTTTGATAATACGTTTAAAACATACTTTGATATGCAATCATCGGAGGAATACTATTCCTTCTCGGCAGAGGGTGGGCAGCTAGACTATTATGTGATGGCTGGACCGCATCCGAAAACAGTGCTTGAGCAATATACCTTTTTAACAGGTAGAATGCCACTACCACCAAAATGGTCACTCGGCTATCACCAGTCTCGTTATAGCTATGAAACAGAGAAGGAAGTTAGAGAACTTGCGAAAACATTTATTGAAAAAAATATACCAATAGATGTTATTCATTTAGATATTCATTATATGAATGGCTACCGGGTATTTACCTTTGATAAAGAAAGATTCCCTAATCCTAAACAGCTAATTGCCGATTTAAAAGAAATGGGTATTCGTGTTGTGCCGATTGTTGATCCAGGTGTAAAAAAGGATTCTGAATATCAGATTTATCAAGAGGGTGTCTTAGAGGACAATTTCTGTAAGTATATCGAGGGCGATATTTACTATGGTGATGTTTGGCCAGGAGTAAGTGCTTTCCCTGATTTTACTGAGGAAAGGGTTCGTAAATGGTGGGGGGATAAGCATGCCTTCTATACCTCCATCGGGATAGAGGGAATCTGGAATGATATGAACGAGCCGGCAGTGTTTAATGAAACGAAAACAATGGATTTAACCGTTATGCACCGTAATGATGGGAATCCGACTACCCACCGAGAACTACACAATGTGTATGGGCTATTAATGGGGAAAGCAACCTATGAAGGAATGAAAGAGCAGCTAAATGGTAAACGTCCATTCCTATTAACTCGTGCTGGTTATGCTGGTGTACAGCGTTATGGCTCTGTGTGGACAGGTGACAATCGAAGCTTTTGGGAGCATTTACAAATGTCTTTACCAATGGTGATGAATTTAGGCTTATCTGGTGTTCCATTTACTGGTCCTGATGTTGGTGGTTTTGCCCATGATACAAATGCTGAATTATTAACTCGTTGGACACAGGTCGGGGCATTTACGCCATTTTTCCGTAACCATTCAGCAATTGGTTTCCGTTATCAAGAACCATGGCAATTCGGTGAGAAATATGAAACCATTATGAAAAAATATATTCAAATGCGTTATCAATGGATGCCACAGCTTTACTCATTATTCTATCAAGCTAGTAAACAAGGGTTACCAGTGATGCGACCATTATTAATGGAGTATCCTGAGGATGAGAAAACCTATAACTTGAATGACCAATTCATGATAGGAGATAACGTTATTATGGCACCAATTTTAAATCCTTCTGTAACAGATCGAGTGGTCTATCTTCCTAAAGGTGAATGGATAGAATATACTACTAGAGAATCCTATGAAGGGGAAAGGGTACACCTTATCCATGCAGAATTAGAGGATTTACCAATCTTTGTTCGTAAAGGTACAGCCCTGATGCAAGGTGAATGGAGCTCCAATCACGATAAACAAACAAAGACGCTTACGATGAAAGTAGCTCCATCTGATCTGGAAGAGAAGTATTCTTTCACATTCTATGATGATGATGGAGAAACATTTGCTTATGAAGCCTTAGAATTTGTTAAAATGACATTTGATATTCAATCTTCTGCCGATAAAGTAGATATCCAGATGGTCTCAAAAGAAGGAAATTACCAGCCTGCATATAATGAAATAAAGGTTGAACTAATCGGTTTAGATCGCACGATATTCGTTAATGGGAAACCTAGTAGTATAATTAAACTATAAAATTACGTTCAGAGGTAGAGGTGGGAAGAATGGTAACAATTAAAGATGTAGCAAAAGTTAGTGGGGTTTCCCCCTCTACAGTTTCTCGTGTTATTGCCAATAACCCAAGAATAAGTGAAGATACAAAGAAGAAAGTCCGTAAAGCAATGAAGGAGTTAGGCTATCACCCCAATGTAAATGCTCGGAATTTAGTTGCAAAATCGACTAAAGCAATAGGGGTTATTATGCCATCTTCTGCAAATGTGGCTTTACAAAACCCTTTTTTTCCAGAAATTTTAAGAGGAATTGGCTCGGTTATTCATGAAGCGGAGTATTCCATGTATCTATCAACGGGGGAGACAGAAAAAGAGATTTTTAGTGAAGTTCAGAGGATGGTGTACGGTAGCTATGTGGATGGTGTAATACTTCTTTATTCCCGTATTAATGATAAGGTTACCAATTTTTTAAGGGAGCAAGGGTTTCCATTTGTTATGGTTGGTAAGCCCCAAGAACATGATACCGAAATCACCCACGTCGATAACGATAATGTTAGAGCTGGAAAAGAAATCACGCAGCATTTAATCGATATGGGGCATGAGAGAATTGGTTTTATCGGTGGTTCTAGAGATTTACTAGTTACACGTGACCGTGAAAGTGGCTATGTTGCTGCATTAGAAAAGGCAGGAATTCAGGAGTGTGAAGGCTACAAAATTCATACGGAATTTCTAAAATCTGGTGGACGAGAAGCTGTAGAGCATCTAATGTCTTTATCAACACCACCGTCCGGCTTAGTAGTTAGTGACGATTTAATAAGTTTAGGGATTTTAAGTATGCTAGAGAACTACGGTTTACGAGTCCCACAGGATATCTCATTAGTAAGCTTTAACAATGTCTATCTTTCCGAAATTACAAGACCGGCACTAACAACAGTTGACATTCAAATCTATACACTAGGTGCGCAATCCGCTAAGGCACTTATTGAAAAAACATTAAATAAAAATGAGCCTGCCAAACGAATCATTATTCCATATGAAATTGTTTATCGGGACTCGGTTAGTCAGCTATCTTAAGGGAATTCCTTAGGATAGCTTTTTTAGTAGGAAAGAATCTGGTCTATTTCCTTGTGAGAGAGAAGAAGAGGAAAAAGGTAATCGAGAAGTTTAATCAGTGCCCTTTTTGGTGGAGAATAAGGAGAAAAGGTAACAGAGAGGAGGTGTCAGTGCCCTAAATTAGAAAGGAAAGCGAAGAAAGGTAACAGAGAGAGTTTGTCAGTGCCTTAAATTAGAAAGGAAAGCGAAAAAAGGTAACAGAGAGAGCTTGTCAGTGCCCTAAATGAGAAAGGAAAGCAGAAAAAGGTAACAGAGAGAGCTTATCAGTGCCCTAAAAGAGGAAGGAAAGCAGAAAAAGGTAACAGAGGGATCTTATCAGTGCCCTAAATGAGAAAGGAAAGCAGAAAAAGGTAACAGAGAGAGCTTATCAGTGCCCTAAAAGAGGAAGGAAAGCAGAAAAAGGTAACAGAGAGAGCTTATCAGTGCCCTAAAAGAGAAAGGAAAGCAGAAAAAGGTAACAGAGAGAGCTTATCAGTGCCCTAAATGAGAAAGGAAAACGGAAAAAGGTAACAGAGAGAAGTTGTCAGTGCCCTAAATGGGAAAGGAAAGCGGAAAAAGGTAACAGAGGGAGGTTATCAGTGCCCTAAATGAGGAAGGAAAGCGGAAAAAGGTAACAGAGGGAGGTATCAGTTCCCAAATGAGAAAGAAAAAGAAAAAAAGTAACAGAGAGCTTTTCTCCTTACCAAAAATGAGTGGGAAAGAGATAATCGATACCTTATTTGGATCAATAAGGGAAAATGTAACAGAGAAATCCGCCCCCGTGCCCCTTTGGATGGATGTAAAAATAGCACCATCTATACAAAGAAAAAGCTTCTAAAAAATCATTTCAATATAATGAAAGATTGATAAAACAGATAGACTATGAATATAGCCAATTATTATAGAAAGATTCTTATATAATCTAACTTAATCTACCAAGAATGAAATATTATTTCAAAAACATAGTTTGACTATTGGAATAATATTTACTATAATGGGTTATGTTTGAAAGGGTTTTCAATTTTGTGGTGAAAACCGTTCTATCGAGATTAAATAGTAGATTGCTAGATTATCCACTATTTAATACAAATTTGATATGGATCAAAGGGGGAAAAAGCATGAAGAAGAAATTAGGTTTCTTAGCCTTTTTGCTGGCTATGTCTATGGTGGTTTTAGCTGCATGTGGAAATGATGACAGTGGCTCAGAAAAGAGTGGGGATTCAGATGGTGAGCAAATTACACTTGAATTTTGGACGATGCAATTGCAACCAACATTCACTGACTACATTAATGGTATCATTGAGGACTTCGAAGCAGAAAATCCAAACATCAAAATCGATTGGCTAGATGTACCGGCTGCAGATCTAGATAAGAAAATTCTTTCAGCGGTAAGTACAGACACAGCGCCTGATGTTGTCAACTTGAATCCGACATTTGCATCTCAGCTTGCAGAACTTGATGCACTTGTTAATATGGAAGAAGCTGTATCTGAAGATGATAAAGCATTATATGTAAAAGGTGCTTGGGAAGCAAACCAAATTGGCGATGTTACATTTGCGATTCCTTGGTATCTATCAACTTCTGTTACATTAAACAATAAACAAATATTTGAAGAAGCAGGACTTGATCCTGAAAAACCAGCAACTACGTATGAAGAAGCAGCAGAATATGCCAAAATCATTAAAGATGAAACAGGAAAGTATGGATATTTCCCATCTCTTGACCTATCTTTAGTTCTACAGCATATGGTTATGATGGGTGCTGAATTAACGAATGAAGATGGAACAGAAGCAGCTTTCAATACTCCAGAAGGTCTTTATGCTTTTGAATATTTCACTGATTTATATAACGAAGGACTAATCCCGCGTGAAGCATTAACTGGCGATCAACGTGCTACAATCGATATGTACCAAGCTGGACAAGTAGCATTCTTTGATGGATCTCAGTTCATCGTACAGGTTAAAGAAAATGCACCTGAAATCTATGAAAATACATTACCTTCTGAAGCAATTACAGGTAAATCTGGCAAGAAAACCATGTCCGTACAAAACGTGGTTGTACCAAAACAAACTAAAAGTCAAGAGGCAGCAGTTAAATTTGCATTATTCTTAACGAATGGTGAAAACCAATTAGAATTCTCCAAATTAACACCAATTCTACCATCAAATGTAGAATCGTTAGCTGATCCTTACTTTACAGAAGCTGATGATGATGCGGAGCCTACGGATTTAGTGCGTATTGTATCAGCATCACAATTAGAAAGTGCTGAACTATTAGTTCCTCCAATGAACAATTATACGGAATTAAGACAAGCGATGTATGATGCTATTTCAGCTGCGATGCTTGGTGAGATGACTCCACAAGAAGCACTGGATAAAGCAGAAGCAGAGTGGAATGAGATTTTAGCACAGTAATTAAACAAGGGAGGGGATTATCCCCTCTCTATTAGTTTAGTAAGTAGAAATTTTCCGATCTGGATAAGAACAAATTACGAGGTTAGGACGCATCGAAAAAGCTGTGCATAAGAAACGAATGAGGCATGATAGTTCCAGTTCGGGGGCAATGTTATTCATTCGGTTTTTCTTTTAATCGAAACAGTTGTGTTCTGAACCCAACTGTTTTAAATATAGAACCGCTTAAGAGAACGGGGTGGAATCCTTGAGAACGAATAAGCTTACACCATATTTATTTTTATTACCTGGCTGTCTTATATTAGGAGCATTTATTTTCTATCCAATGCTACAGGCGATTTGGTTGAGTTTTACTGATTATAATATGATAACGGAAGCGTCATTTGTAAAGTTTGATAACTATCAAAATCTTTTCCAAGATGCATTATTTTGGAAAACATTAACGAATACCTTGATTTACTTAGTAGGGGTAGTACCTGCATTAGTTGTCATTCCGATATTTTTAGCTGTACTAGTCAATCAAAAATTAAAAGGGATTGCTTTTTTCCGTAGTGCCTACTATATCCCTGTTGTAACATCTTTAGTAGTCGCAGGTATTGCTTGGGACTGGGTGTATAAAGAAAATGGACTACTTAATTATGTACTTGAACTATTGAATATAATTACTGAACCTATTCCTTGGTTAACTTCAACCCAGACTGCTTTATTTGCAGTCATGGTGGTGACGGTGTGGAAAGGTTTAGGTTACTATATGATTATTTACTTAGCTGGCTTGCAATCTATTCCAGAGAGTTTATACGAAGCAGCTGATATTGATGGGGCAAACTGGTGGCAGAAGATGACGCGTGTAACTATTCCAATGCTGATGCCATTTGTTCTTATCGTTACGATTATGTCTTCCATTGCGGCGATGAAAGTGTTTGAAGAAATTTATGTGATGACAGGTGGCGGACCGCTACATAGTTCGGAAACGTTAGTGTTTTATATTTACACACAAGCATTTGAGCGTCTGAACATGGGCTATGCTAGTGCTGCAGGCGTAATTTTATTCTTATTAACCTTAGTATTCTCACTCATTAACTTAAAAGTTATGGGTAAGGATAATTCGGAATAAGGGGGAATCATGATGGCGAAACAATCAAACTCATCTAGAAAAGCAGTTAAAAAGATATCCTCATATATTCTTTTAGTATTAATCACGCTCTTTATGATTGGTCCATTTCTATGGTTACTGTCCACTGCATTAAAATCAGGTAGTGAAAATATCTTCCAATATCCACCGAAATTATTACCGGAAGAACCTACTTTAGCAAACTTCGGTAAGGTGTTAGATGTTTTCCCTTTTTGGAGATACTTATTGAATAGTGTCATTGTAGCAGTATTAACGGTTATATTGAACGTATTATTCTGTTCCCTAGCAGCATATCCATTAGCAAGAATGAATTTTAAAGGAAAAAATATCATATTCATTCTTATTATTGCAACGATGATGATTCCTTTCCAGCTATTAATGATTCCGGTATATGTTATTTCCTTAAAGCTTGGACTTCAAAATACGTATTTAGGAATGGTTTTACCACATGTGACAACTGCTTTTGGTGTGTTCCTAATGAGACAAGCATTTATGACTGTTCCGAATTCATTGGATGAATCAGCAAGAATGGATGGTGCAAATAGCTTCCAAATCTGGTACCGGATATTAATACCACTGGTTAAACCTTCGATTGTCACATTGACCATTTTTACATTTGTTTCGGCTTGGGGTGACTTCCTATGGCCATTAATCATAGTGAATGATCAGAATATGTTTACATTACCACTTGGTTTAAATATGTTATCTGGCACATTTACATCTGATTGGCGATTAATTGCCGCTGGTGCAATCATCTCGATGATTCCAATTATTACGATTTTCCTTCTGTTACAACGATTCTTTATTAGTGGGGCAATGAAAGGTGCAGTTAAAGGATAAGAGGGGGGAAGCAAATGAAGCTTGGCTTAGAAGTTTTTTTAGAAAAATATACGAAAGATTATAGTACGGAAAGAATTGGTCTATTAACGAATTTAACTGGTGTAAATCACCAACTAGAATCAACAATTGACTTGTTCTATTCACATCAACATTTAAACTTAACTGCGTTGTTCGGACCGGAGCACGGTTTACGTGGTGAGGTTCAAGAAGGAAAGCTAATTGATTCGAGTGTTGATCCATATACAGGTGTTCCAATTCATAGTCTTTATAATAAGGATAAGAAGCCTAATGTCGAGATGTTAAAAGACGTGGATGTTGTCTTTTGCGATTTACAGGATATCGGGACGAGATATTATACCTTTATTTATTCTATGGCAAACACGATGCAAATTTGTGGTCAAGAAGGGAAAAAGGTTGTCGTTCTTGATCGCCCGAACCCAATTAATGGTATAGACGTAGAAGGAAATCTAGTTCAAGACGCGTTTCGCTCCTTTGTTGGTAAGTTTCCGATTCCGGTGCGCCATGGAATGACTATTGGCGAGTTAGCAAGGTTATTTAAACATGAATTTAATATAGCATGTGACTTAGAAGTCATTCCGATGGAGGGATGGAATAGAGAACAGTACTTTGATCAGACAGATTTATACTGGGTCTCCCCAACCCCGAATACAACAACAATTGATATGTGTATGCTCTATCCTGGTACTTGTTTAATAGAAGGAACGAACATATCGGAAGGTAGGGGAACGACGAAACCGTTTGAAGTGATTGGCGCGCCCTTTATTGATGGAAGGAAGCTTGCTGAAGCATTGAAATCTCTATCATTACCAGGTGTACAGTTTAGACCGGCAGTTTTTAAACCAATGTATCAAAAGTTTGCCGGTGAAGTATGTGAAGGAATCCAGGTTCATATTTCTAATAGAGATACACTTTCCGCTTTTGATATTGGAATTTCCATATTAGAAACCATTTATCGTCTTTATCCAGAGCAAATGATGTTTATTCAAGCAGGGGAACAGAACCGTTATTTCATCGATTTATTAGCTGGAACAGATCAGTTAAGAAAACAGATTATACAAGGGGATACGAAGGATTTTCGTGAACAACTACCAACCGCAGTACAACAATTTATGGCAATGAGAGAGAATTATTTATTATATCCAACAAACGATATGGCATAAGGAAGTGGTAATATGGCACTAGAATTAGATACAATGTCGGTCGATCAATTATTAACTGCAATGAATGAGCAAGATAAACAAGTGCCATTAGCGGTGGAAAAAGCACTCCCTCAAATAAAACCGGTGATTGATGCTTGTGTCGAGGCAATTAAGCATGGTGGAAAGGTAATCTATATGGGAGCAGGTACCAGTGGTAGACTCGGTGTACTAGATGCATCCGAATGCCCTCCTACATTTGGTGTAAAAGCAGACGTCTTTATCGGGATGATTGCAGGCGGGGAGCAGGCAATTCGATATGCAGTAGAAAATGCTGAAGATGATAAGGTTCAGGGAGCTTTAGAAATAGAAATGCACGCTACGGAAAAGGATGTCCTAATTGGGATAGCAGCAAGTGGTAAAACACCATATGTTATCGGTGGAATCCAGAAAGCGAAAGAAATGGGGATACATACAGTAGGGATAGTCTGTAAACCCAATTCTGAAATAGCATCCCTTGTTGATAGCCCAATCGAATTACTGGTAGGCGAAGAAATTCTCCGGGGTTCAACTAGATTAAAGTCTGGTACAGCCCAGAAATTAGCTTTGAATATGATTTCCACGATTACGATGATTCGCTTAGGCAAGGTTTATGGAAATTATATGGTTGATGTACAAGCATCCAATGATAAATTGCGAAAGCGGACGATTAGTATTATATGTGACATTACAAGTGTAGAGGAAGAGGTTGCTAGAGAAGCTCTTGTGGCTTGTGGGAATAAATTGAAAGCAGCTGTCTTAGTATGCAAATACCATATATCTGCTACCGAAGCATTACAGATTCTAAAAGATTACGAGGAAAATCTAAGAGATTCAATGGAATATTTGGATGCCATAAACGCTGTATATTAGGGTGATGAGAGATGGAGTATGTAATTGGGATTGATGGTGGAGGAACAAAAACACAAGTCGTCTTAACCGATATGGAGGGGAGAGTAGTATCCCATACACAGTATGGTTCTACGAATCCTAATGCCGTTTCGAAGAGTGAACTAATCGATACGTTTCAAACAATTTTTCATGATCTCCAGCAAAGTGTACCAGATGTCGTACGTAACGTATCGACTATATTTGCAGGGATATCAGGAGCTGGTAGTCAGCAATCCGCATCGCTAGTAACGGAAGTAATTCAATCCACTCTTCCATCAGATGTAAAAGTTAAAGTAGAACCTGATTCGGTCAATGCATTATACGCTGGTACTTATGGGAAGCCTGGAATCGTGCAAATATCAGGGACTGGTTCCATCACATTTGGAGTAAATGAGAATAACCAACAAGGCCGTGTTGGTGGTTGGGGATATTTACTAGGTGATGAAGGCAGTGGTTATGATTTTGGAAGAAAAGGGATTATGGCAGTATTACAACATGAAGATGGTCGGGGACCAAGTACGATGCTAAAGGATATACTCTTCTCCTATTTTCAAGTTACTTCTGGTCGAGAGCTTATTGATCAAATCTACCATTCCCGAGCACCTAGAATGACTATAGCACAAGTATCCAAGCTAGTTTTCCAAGCCTACGAGGCCGGTGATGCTGTGGTGGCAACGATGATGCAGAATGTAGCAAAGGATATTAGCCATAGTATTAAAACACTAGATCAGAAGCTTTTTACTACTAATAATGAATTAGAGGTCATTTTATGTGGTGGATTATTTTCTAATCGATTGATTTTACCACCTTTATTAGAATTGGAGTTTAAAGGCTATTCTAAACCAGTCTCTTTTATATTACCAGAACTTCTACCAGTCGCAGGCTCAATTATTGGTGCATTACTAGAAAATAAGCAAGCAATTTCTACTAGCATCATCGATAATCTCCGTACGATTTAATGTCGAAAAGGCAGGTGTAAAGGATGGCCAATTTAAAAGGTGGATTAACGATTATCAAAGAAATGGTAAAGAGTCTACCAAATTCAGAACGAAAGATTGCAGAATACATTTTAAACCATCCTAGAGAAGCGGTTTTATTAACAGCCCAAGCACTAGGGAAGAAAAGTGAAACGAGTGGTGCTGCGGTAATTAGACTTTGTAAGTCACTTGGATTTAATGGGTTTCAGGAATTAAAGCTACGCGTTGCCGGTGATCTTCAGGAAGATAGCCAGAGCGAATTTCGTGATATTGAACCGAAGGAAGATTATGAGAAGATTATTGAAAAAGTTACCTCTAACACTATGCAGACGATTAAAGATACGGTCAATATGATACATTTTGACCAACTAAAAGAAGCAGTCCATACAATCATCCATGCTAATTCGATTACGTTTATCGGGTTTGGGGCGTCCTTTATCACCGCAAAAGATGCAGAGCAAAAATTTATCCGAATTAATAAACAAGTTCATGCATTTTCCGATATTCATATGGCATCTACGGCTATCGCGAATAAGGGCTCACATGATGTGGTAGTTGGGATTTCTTTTTCTGGTAATACGGTGGAGGTTGCGAAGCTGTTAGACCTTGCTAAATCAAGGAATGTGAGGACGATAAGTATTACGAAGTATGGCAACTCCATGTTAACGAGTCATGCGGATATTAATTTATTTACATCAACTGCTAAAGAGGCCGTTAATCGAAGTGGTGCGACATCATCAAGAATTGCCCAACTTCATTTAATTGATATTTTATTTATGTGTGTGGCCTCAGAGGAATATGAAAAGGCGGTTGGATATTTGGATTCCACAAGAGAAGCAGCAAATTATGTTAAGCGGCAGTTAAATGGGAAGCGAAGAGATTAACTGAGGTTATTCTTTCATAATGAAAAGAGGATGGGACAAAAGATTTACCTTAAAGTAAAAACCGAATGATGAGCTACGACCCCGCTCCGGAAATATACTTCGCTTTCACTTCCAGTACAGGGGCGACATTTGCTCGAAAAGACCATCGCAGTGTCTACCTTGTACTTTATCACAGCATAAGTGCGACATCTGCTCGAAAAAACCTCGCAGTGTCTACTTTACCGCCGGGCGGCTGCCTTAGCCTCCTCGTGCTACTTCTTTAGGGGTCTCAACCTTGCCCTTTCCTCCCGCAGGAGTCTACGTATATTTCCGGAGCTAGTATAGTATATTACTCGGTTTTACACTTGATTCTTTTAGTTTTGTCCCAGCCTCCACCTTATAGTAATTTTTATAAGCTTTTTTAATAGATTTCTTCCAATTCAATACCTTGATAGTAATGCTTCAAGATTTCGTCGTACGTAAATCCTTTAGTAGCCATACCCATTGCGCCGGTTTGTGATAGACCAACACCATGGCCCCAGCCTCCGCCATATACTTCAAACCCAATGACCTCTTTTGTTCTTTTTTCCTTTACTGGTTCGATGTAGAATAGCGTACTCAATAAAACACTCTTTGCTCCAGCATCATTAAAATACTGCAGAGCCCAACGAATACGATCTTTATATTCATAGAAGGTTCCATTTTCAGTTACAAATTCAATTTCTAGTACTCTACCGGAATTAGCTCGGTCTAACACATTAATTTCATAGACCTGCCCAACATCTGTACTGAAATAGTCACTTAATACTTGGCTGATCTCCTCACTTGTCCATTCAAAATACCAGCGATGGTATCTGGACCAATCGGATTCGAAATCTCCATTTCGCTGTGCCCTAAGGGATTTCGGGTTAGCACTGTTTTTGAAGACATTCAAATTAGGGACATTGTCTAATGCTTTACCACGCTGGGAATCTGGTACGCCACGAAGGTAAGGAATTGGGTCAGAGTTCCACACATCTTCATTATTCGCTGTATGTCCACCACTAGTAGAATGATAGACGGCATCAATTAATTCTCCATTATAGGTTGCCACAATCCCCGCTGTTTCTTGAACTGCTTGAGTAGAAATTGGGTGCTCTACATCATATCCACCGTATACTTGGTCAGAAGTAGTTGGTAATAAATCATACCCGTCTGCACTACGCTTTCCAAGCCCTCTAATCGCATAAGTTCTAGCAGCTACTGCCTGAGCCTTTTGCGCTTCTAATTCCCCATATGGATTTGGTGGGAGCTCTCGTGGTACTACTCCATATAAATATTCTTCTAAAGGTAATTCATTAATTCCCGCTAACGTACCTGCACTGTTGAATCCGACCTCACCAATTCCACGATATTGACTACCGTTGATCTTCACAATACCATTTTCGGAACTAATTTGTACCGCGTTAGAAACAAGAGTCTCGACGTCATTTGCAACAATGCGAATTTGTGTTTCTCCAGACGATTCGGTAATCAAGCGCCAATAGGAATCAATTCCGGCAAATCCTTCCGTAATCATTTGCTGTCGGAATGCTTCTCGATCTCCCCAGCTAGCATCCTGCGGGAACTTTCCGATTAATAAACGCCATCCACCATTATAGTCCTCGACAAACGTATCATATCCCGCAGCTTCGGCTCTGTTTAACCAATCCTGTATGTATGGAACACTCGTTGTCCAAGAAGTTTGCAAACGATAATTCGTTTCGATTGTTCCAGATGAAGCTAATTCCACACGAACCTCATCATTTTCACCGGTATACATCACTTCACCTGTTTCTTTATCCGTAATGGTGAAGCCTTGATTGCTTCCGATGCTAACCGATTCAGCTGTCGGCACAACCCCAATCCGAATCATCTGGGTGTTGCTTTCTGCAAAACTAGTAATCCCACCTGAAAAAATTCCAGAAAAAGCTAATAAACTAATCAATAATACCATAGCTAGTTTCTTCAACCATTCCACCTCCATTTTAATGAAATAAAACGCTTACAATATAACTATTCAACAAATAGACCAAGAATCCTCTTTCACTTTTGTAGGCAAAAAGAACCTTTTTTAGTGTTCTAATAGGTCCGTCGGCATAATAGAAATGAAATATGATAACATTTTTAATAAAAAAATCATGAATTACTATTTTAAAATGATTATTTTCATGTATAATGAAAGTAGTTTTTAAAGGGATATAACATTAATTCTATTTTAAATTATTTATTTATTTCGAAATGTAAGCGATACCAAAATGTGGTACTATATTCCTGAAATGAGGTGTGAAAGATGAGTGAGAAAATTCATCTAATGGTAGTTGGAGCACATTGTGGTGATGCGGAAATTCAAGCAGGTGCAATTGCTTATAAATATGCAAAGGCAGGGCATGACGTAACATTTTTACATTTAACCGCTGGGGAGAAGGGGAATCCACCTCATATTGCTGTAGAGGACTATCGAGAGCAGAAAATCAAGGAGGCGGAAAAGGCGGCAGCAATACTTGGCGGGAAAAGTATTACCCTTGATTATAAGGATGCAGAACTAAATGAGGAGGATGAAACAATAACTAGGGTTGCGAGACTATTTCGGGAGTTAAAGCCAACTATCGTGATAACCCATTGGGAAAATAGTATGCATCCAGACCATGCACGTTGCCCACGAATTGTTCAAGCTGCATGGCTGAAAGCTGCGCTAGCTGGATTTGATATAGATGGTTTACTACCACATTCGTTAACTAGAATGTTTCATAGTGAGAATTGGGAAGACATGGAAGGGTATATACCGGATGTTTATGTGGATGTTTCCGATGAATTTGATACGTATTTAGAGGCATTATCCCAGTATTGGTTCATCATGAATTCTAGTGATTTTCGCTATTACGATTACTATAAAGCTCTAGGTACGATGCGTGGTTGTTTAGCTAGAACAACCTATGCCCAAACATTGAAGTATCCAGTTGGTGCGAACATTCGAAAAGGAAATGCAATCCCAGGATTTGAATTAAAACGGAATGTGGAGTGATACATAATGGCAGAAACACTACAAGAAAAAATTGGTCAACTCATGGTGTTGGGATTTAAAGGAAAAACCGCAACACCTGAAATAAAAAAGCTTATTCGTGAACGACATATTGGTGGAATTATTCTTTTTGGAAGGAATATTGGAACAACAGAGGAAGTTTTAGCCCTTACGACAGAACTGCAGCGCGAAGCTAAAAAAGCAGGACATAAAAAGCCACTCCTAATTTGTATTGATCAAGAAAATGGAGTTGTGCGTAGACTTGGTGAAGGAGCAACAATACTTCCTGGTGCTATGCTGCTTGGGGCAACTGGCCGAAGTGAAAATGCCTATATTACGGGCCTTCTTACTGGGCGGGAATTAAAAGCATTAGGCATCAATTGGAATCTAGCTCCTGTAGTCGATGTGAACAATAATCCAGATAATCCAGTTATCGGTGTTCGATCATTTGGTGAAAAGGCGGAACTTGTTTCAGCGTTTGGAAAACAAGCGGTTAAAGGATTGCAGGATGCTGGTGTTATTACGACATTAAAGCATTTCCCAGGACATGGAGATACGAATGTGGATTCTCATCTTGATTTGCCCACTATCTCCCACCCTTTAGAACGACTTAAGGAAATCGAGCTAAAACCATTTGTAGATGTGATCGAGCAAGGGGCAGATACGATTATGTCCGCACATGTGTATTTCCCAGCTATTGAAAATCAAGAAAATGTACCAGCAACTCTTTCTAGAAAGGTAATTACTGGATTGCTGCGTGAAGAATTAGGATTTAACGGTGTGGTGACAACAGACTGTATGGAAATGAATGCCATATCAGAAGGAATTGGAACAGCAGAAGGAGCAGTTGAAGCCCTAAAGGCTGGAGTTGATTTAATCATGATTTCACATTTGCAATCTAGGCAATATGAAGCATTAAGTCTTATAGAGGAAGCAGTTAGAACAGGGGATATCGCAGAGGAAATCATCGAACAGGCATATAGCCGCGTGATGGCTTTAAAGGATACCTACTTGTCTTGGGATGATATTTCATTGGATACTAAACCGATTGTCTCAAAGGATGTGGGGGCTAAACTACATGAGGTTGAAGCATATGAAATGTATAAGCAAGGGATTACCATGGTAAAAAATGATAATCAGATTCCCCTACATTTAGAAAGTGCGGATCGAGTTTTAGTAGTATATGCAACGAACAGCTACGCTATGCAGGTTGAGGATAAGCGATATTCGACGTTTAGTCTAGGAGAAGCCGTAGCGAAACTTCATGAAAACACGGAAGTAATCGAGCTTTCTAATCCACCGACCGATAAGGAAATCACCCGCGTAAAGGAGATAGCTAAAGACTTTCAAGCAGTGATCGTCGGTACGCTCTCTGTAAAAGCGCATGATCAGCAAGTGAAGCTGGTGGAAGCATTGGTTAAGGAAAATGAGAATGTAATCGTTATTGCTACAAGAAGTCCTTATGATATTGCTTATTTGCCAGATGTACCAGCCTATATAGCAACCTATGAATTTACCAATCCTGCCCTACAAACAGCGGTAGAAGCGGTATTTGGCAAGGTTAAAGTAAAAGGGAAATTACCGGTTACCCTGCCGCAGAGAGGGTGAAAGCGATGCTTTTAGACAATAGTTTTACATATGGCGTTGGTATCATGTCAGGAACTTCCCTAGATGGAATTGATGTTGCTGTCGTTAAACTATCAGAAGAAAACGATTCGGTACATCTAGAATTGGAACACTTTGATACGATACCGTACTCCGATGAGGTAAAGCAAGAAATTCTCGACCTTTGTGATCCAATTACTGCTAGTATTCAACTGATTTCTAGCATGAATATGTTATTAGGAAAGTTGTATGCAGAAGCGGCTATAAAGGCTATAGATGATTCCGGCTTACGATTAGCGGATATTAGCTTTATCAGTTCCCATGGTCAAACGATATTCCATCAGCCAGAGCCTATGGATGCTGCAGGGGAGCTAGTTGCTTCAACCTTACAAATTGGTGATATTAGCACGATTGCTGAACTAACCGGAATTACTACTGTAGGTGATTTTCGTACAAGAGATATGGCGGTAGGTGGGCAAGGTGCTCCATTGGTACCATATGCTGATTATCTATTATTTCGTAGTCAGGAAATTGGTAGAGTACTAGTGAATATCGGTGGAATAGCTAACCTTACAATACTACCTAAAAATAGTGCGCCGTCTCAGGTGAAAGCATATGACACTGGACCTGGAAATATGATAATCGACTATTTTGCTAGAAGAATGACGAATGGTGAATGGTTTTATGATAAAAATGGAGAGCTCGCTGCTAACGGAATCGTTAATCAAACATGGTTGGATATCTTATTACAAGAGCCCTACTATAAAATCCCTCCACCGAAGTCAACCGGTAGAGAGCTATTTGGGGAAGAGTACGCGATCAAACTTTGGAATGATGCAGATAAACTATCGATAAATCTAGCTGATCGAATCGCAACAATTACGAAGCTAACGGCGGTAACACTAACAAAAGATATTAAACGACATATTGAACCCGATGGAATTCGTGAAGTATTTATAAGTGGTGGTGGTAGCTACAATCCTATTTTAATGAAAGAAATACGAAATGGGTTACCTGATCATGTTCAACTGAGGAAGATGGATGAGATTGGTATGCCTGCTGATGCCAAGGAAGCGATGATTTTTGCTTTATTAGGTTATCAGTGTTTGAAACAAAGAACCAATAATTTCCCCCCAGCTACTGGAGCCAAGCGCGAAGTCGTCATGGGGAAAGTAGCCTGGGGCAGATTAAGGGGGTGAATTACTTCAAGCAATCATAATCATTTTTAGCTACTTATTTAAAAAATTATGTTAGGGGGAAGTAAACCATGAAAGGTAGAATGAAGTTATTTTCATTAATGTTACTAGCATTAGCGTTTGTACTAGTGCTAAGTGCATGTGGTAACAACTCAGACGGAGATACAGATGAAGATGGTAACTGGACTGGAACAATCACAATTTGGGATGGTCCTCGTTGGGCAGAAGAAGGGGATACATCAGGTGAAGAAGGTAAGGGTAATCAATACTTCTGGTTAGAAGGAAAAATTAAAGAATTTGAAGATGCAAATCCAGGAGTGAAAATTGAGCTTATTCAAGTACCTTGGGCTGAAATGCCTGATAAGCTAGGCGTTAATATTGCGGGCCAATCTTGGCCGGATATTGCACCAGTTGATATTAGTGGTAGTGCTGTAAGTATTGATCACATTGAACAAGGTGTCATTGAATCGTTAGATGATTTATTTACAGAAGAAGAGAAAAGTGATTTCTATGAAAATGCATTAGAGGCGTATACATTCGATGGGAAAATGTATGGCATACCGAATTCATTAACGGTTCACTCTATGCTGCTTAACTTAGAATTATTTGAAGAAGCGGGTGTTGAAGCACCTGAAAACGGTGAATGGACTTGGGAAGAGTTCGTGGATGCAGCCGAAAAATTAACCTTTGACCGTGATGGAGATGGAACTATTGATGTTTATGGTTTCTCTACTTATATCCTTCCTGGTTATTATGAAGCTTGGCCATTCTTCTACATTAATGGTGGTCAGCCTCTAAGTGATGACTTATCGGAATTCGCATTTGACTCACCTGAAGCAATTGAAGCAATTCAACAGCTTGCTGATTTAAAGCTAGTAAATGAAGCAGCACCTGTATCCATGGGGGGGTCTGATGTAGGTGGCACCTTCCAAGCTTGGGCAAGTGAAGAACAACGTACCGTAGCAATGCAACCTTGGGCGACTTGGGCTATTACATCTGCTCAAACAACATACCCAACTGACTTTATGGTAGCGAACTACCCAACTGGTACGACAGGTGAACCGATCACAATCGGTGGTGTTGGCGGCTGGACTATGTTTAAGCAAGAGAGTGAAGAGAAGAAAAAAGTCGTAGGAGAGTTCATGAAGTTTATCTCTACTACAGATGAGCAATATTTAATGTCTAAATCATATGGTATTTTCCCTGCTCGTATTAGTGCAGCAGAAATGAATCCATTTGAAGACAATGAGCAAATGGCTCGCGCACAAGAAATGTCTTCCCAAGTGGTGATGCCTCCACGTCATCCAGAATGGAAGAAAATCGATGAAATCATCCAACGTGAATTACAGCTCGTATTTAACGGAGAGAAAACAGCTGAAGAAGCGATGGCAACAGCCAAACCAGAAGTTGAAGCATTGTTAGGTGAATAATTGATAATCTGGTAGACTTTGGAGATTTAAGCTTTCGAAGTCTACCGGATTTTATTCAGTAGATTGGAAAGTTAATTTGATGGAGTGAGCTCTTTTTGAGGGGGTGCGAAAGGGAAAGGTAACAGAGAGAGCGTGTCGAAGCCCTTTTTGAGGGAAAGAAGCAGGAAAAGGTAACAGAGAGAGCGTATCGAAGCCCTTTTTAAGAGAATGGAGCAAGAAAAGGTAACAGAGAGAGCGTGTCGAAGCCCTTTTAAAGAGAAAGAAGCAGGAAAAGGTAACAGAGAGAGCGTGTCGAAGCCCTTTTAAAGAGAAAGAAGCAGGAAAAGGTAACAGAGAGAGCGTGTCAGAGCCCTTTTAAAGAGAAAGAAGCAGGAAAAGGTAACAGAGAGAGCGTGTCAGAGCCCTTTTTAAGGGAAAGAAGCAAGAAAAGGTAACAGAAAGAGCGAGTCTGTAACCTTTTTAACAGAAAGAAGCAGGAAAAGGTAACAGTGGGAGCGTGTCAAAGCCCTTTTTGAGAGAAAGAAGCAGGAAAAGGTAACAGAGAGAACGTATCAGAGCCCTTTTTAAGAGAATGATACAGAAAAAGGTAATAGATAAAGAAACTGTGCGCTTTTTATGTTAATTAACGAATCATCGTTACTTTACTAAGAATAGTGAAAAAAGGTAATCATCAACATTCAGCTTGTAATAGCAGGAACCTAAAAGAATGCTTGAGGCAATTTTGCTACATATTCCAGGAGACAGCAGGGAGGGAGAATTTTGGAATTATCAGGACGTTTTAAAAATGCTGGTAAGAGTATAAAAAGAACAGGTAAATTGATGCGTAAAAACTATGCAGCCTATCTCTTTTTACTCCCGAAATTGATTCTATTTACATTGTTTATTGCCATACCCGTAGTTTGGGCATTTGTTTTATCATTTCAAGAATATCGCATAATGGATGCTAATAATTTGGTCTGGTTAGATAATTATAAAAAAGTATTTGAAAGTGATGCATTTAAGCAGGCATTACTTAATACAACTATTTATACCGTCGTCACCGTGCCTTTCAACGTCATAACAGCTTTAATTGCTGCAACTTTAATACATTCGTTAGGCAAATTTGCACAGAATTTCTTTCGTGCAGCATTTTATTTACCAACTGTTACGTCGATGGTAATTATCGCAATGGTATGGCGGTGGATGTATAACTATGAATTTGGACTATTTAATCATGTAATAGGATGGTTTGGTATGGAACCGATTAACTGGTTAGGACAAACCAATTCCGCATTATGGGCAATCATAATTATGCAAATGTTAATTCCTTTTGGAGTTGGAATTATTCTATATATGGCTTCGATGAGCTCCATTTCAGACTCGTTATACGAAGCTGCGACAATAGATGGTGCCAATGCATTTCAGAAATGGATCAAGATTACCATTCCAATGCTAACACCGTCGACCGTATACTTAACCCTTTTAAGTACGATTGGATCTTTCCAGGTGTTTACCCAGATTATCCTCATGACCGGTGGCGGACCAGGGTATGCCACAGAAACATTAGTGCACTTAATCTATAAAACTGGTTTTAGAGACTTTGAATTTGGATTGGCTGCGGCACAATCAGTCGTACTATTCTTTATTATTTTTATCATCTCTGTACTGCAATACAAAGTCTTAAATCGGAAAAGTTAGGAGGGGAAATACTTGAAGAAGCGATTTACACTCAATAAATTGATAGTCTATGTTTTGTTATCTGTAGCAGCAGTTATTTCCCTTTTACCGTTGTATTGGGTATTTAGTACCTCGTTACAGCTTAAAAGCTATCAGGATGAAGGGCTAGACCGTCCAACATCGTACGTCAATGCAAACCCACCGAAGATGTATCCTGTTGGTATACCGGAATACTTCGAGCACTGGGGAAAGGCTAGAGAAGCTAAAAAATCTGGAGATGCGGAAAAAGAAGCATACCACCGTGATATTATGTCCCATATTATCCGTGATACTTTTTCTGGCTTTACTAACTTATTTAGTAAAAATCAAATGGGATGGTGGTTCTTCAATAGTTTATATATTGGTATAGTGGTTACGATCGGGATTCTCTTATTGGACTCTATGGCCGGCTATGTGCTCGCCAAGAAGAGGTTTCCTGGGCGAAATCTCATATTTTGGCTTATCATATCCACGATGATGATTCCATCACAGGTAACCTTAGTACCAATGTTTATTATGGTACGTGATCTCGGACTAATGGATACCCATTGGGCGCTAATTTTACCGGACTTATCCATGGTATTTGGTGTATTCCTTATGCGGCAATTTATGCTCTCAATTCCAGATGAGCTGATCGAAGCAGCCAAAATTGATGGGGCGAGTGAATGGAGAACGTATTGGAAAATTGTATTACCACTAGCAAGGCCAGGACTAGCAGCACTTGGCATCTTTACATTTATGAACGTTTGGAACTCATTCCTATGGCCAATTATCGTATTAAACAGTGCTAAACTCTACACATTACCAGTAGGTTTGAAAACATTACAGGATGCAAACTTAGCAGACTTCAAACTACTGATGAGTGGTGCGGCCATAGCAGCAATACCAATGATCATCGTATTTCTTATTTTCCAACGTCACTTTGTAAAAGGATTGACTTTGGGTGGAGTGAAGGAGTAGTAGACTTGGTTTAGCTTAGGATACGGGGTGGTTTGGTGATGATTAACTGTTATTCGGTATCACCAATCCCTAATCTATGAAACCAATGCTACGGAAATTAAAATGAAACGTAATAGGATGGTATGCGAATGAATAAATTATCAGCTTTGGTTACTGAAATGAGAAATGAGAATTCGATGACGATTGATACTATGTCTACATCGGAGATTCTGTCGGTCATTAATAAGGAAGATTTGAAGGTAGCTCTGGCGGTTCAACAAGTACTACCCGACATAGAGATGGCAGTGGATAGAATCTATCAAGCATTAAAAAATGGTGGAAGATTGTTTTATGTAGGAGCGGGTACAAGTGGTAGGTTGGGAATATTAGATGCAGTCGAATGTCCACCTACCTATAGTACACCTCCAGAGCTAGTTCAAGCCGTGATCGCTGGGGGACCAAAGGCGATTGAAAAAGCAGTTGAAGGTGCTGAGGATAGTGAAGAACTGGGTGCCAATGACCTAGCAGAACGCGAGCTAACGGAGCTTGATATCGTTGTCGGAATTGCTGCTAGTGGCCGTACGCCATATGTTGCTGGTGCTTTGAAATATGCACAGAAGATCGGTGCAGCAACCGTTAGCTTAACAAGTAATAAGCAGGCTGTCATCAGTCAATTTGCAGATGTGAAAATAGAAGTAGAGACCGGTCCTGAGGTTATTACAGGTTCAACGAGGATGAAGGCGGCTACTGCACATAAGCTAATCTTAAATATGCTGACGACAACTACCATGATTAAAATTGGTAAGGTTTATGAAAATCTCATGGTTGATGTGAAGGTAAGTAATCAGAAATTAAGGGAACGTGCGATTAACATCGTTTCAACGATTACAGGTGCCTCCTATGAAAAGGCCGAGGAAACATTGACACAATCGAATAATGAAGTGAAGCCTGCTATTGTGATGATCAAGGCGAATACAACGTTAGACGAGGCAAAGAGAGCGATACAACAGGCTAATGGATTTGTTCGAAAGGCGATTGACATTGCAGCAGCTAAAGGAGGAGCATAATTGATAACCTATCGTAGCTATCAATCCGGTGATGAGGTACAAATCGTACAGGTATGGAATAATAGTCTAGGAAAAGATCCTATTACCCCGAAACGATTCCGTCATCTTGTATTACTTGATGCGAACTTTGACCCGAATGGTCTGCGGTTAGCATTTGATGGAGAAACGTTAGTTGGTTGTATTTATGGGTTAAGAAGATTGCTTCCTATGATTGGTACAGAACTGGAGGAGGAAAATGGCTGGATTACCTTTTTCTTTGTAGACCCGGATTACGAGCAGCAAGGAATTGGGTCGGAGCTAATGAAACAAGTGGAGGAATTCTTTCAGACGAATAATCGCAAAAGCATTTTCTTTGCATCGTATGCTCCAAACTATATTTTGCCCGGATTAGATGAGAAAACCTATCCAGGAGGCTATGCATTTTTACAAAAGCATGGTTACCAAACACTTTATTCTCCAGTGGCGATGGACCGTAATTTGTTAGATTTTCAATTGTCAGATGACATCAAACAATTGAAACGAGAACGAGAAGCGGAAGGCTTTACGATTTCCACTGCACAGGATAATGATGTGTATGAAGTCATTCAGTTGGCAAATCAAGTGTTTAATCCAGACTGGGGAAGGGCTATCCGTGAAGGATTGAAAGAAGTTTTGCCACTAGAGCGTATATTAATTGCGCGATACCATGATCAATTGGTAGGCTTTTGTTTATATGGGGGATATGAAGGAATACCAGAACGGTTCGGACCATTCGGTGTAGACCCTTCTATGCAAGGAAAAGGACTAGGAAAGCTATTGCTTCATGAATGCTTATTTCAAATGAAAGCAGAAGGGCTTCATCATGCCTGGTTCCTTTGGACTGGGGAGAAAAGCTCTGCAGGATATTTATATTTAAAAACAGGCTTTAACATTACACGTAAGTTCCATGTGATGAAGAAAGACATATAAAGAAAGAGAGTTGATCGCATGTCATATATGACTGGAGGTTTAACGATGCTAACGGAGATGTTGCCGATGTTACCTCCCTCGGAAAAAAAGATAGCTAGCTATATTATTGGACACCCTGAAGAGGCGATCAATTTGACAGCGCAGGAATTAGGTAAACGAAGTAATACAAGTGGAGCTGCTGTCATTCGGCTCTGTAAATCGTTAGACTTAAAAGGATTTCAAGACTTGAAGTTTCGAATTGCAGGGGATTTGCAAAAAACAACGGATGAAGGCTTTCGCGATATTAAGCCAAATGAAAGCCTACAATCTATTATTGATAAAATGACAATTAATAGTATCCAAACAATTAAGGAAACAGCAGAGCTGCTACGTATTGATGAAGTGGAGAAGGCGGTACAGTTATTGTTGAATGCCAAGAAAATTCACTTTGTTGGTGTTGGAGCATCTGGAATCATTGCCAAGGATGCCGAGCAGAAGTTCCTCAGGATCAATAAAACCGTTCATGCCTTTTCCGATACCCATATGGCAGCAACACTTGTAGCCAATGGAAATGAGGATGAAGTAGTGGTTGGAATCTCCTTCTCTGGTGAAACCCAGGAAGTGGCTAAAGTATTAGAGCTTGCTAAACAGAAGAAGATGAAGACGATCAGTATTACGAGATATGGAAGCTCAAAGGTCACCGAACAAGCTGATATTAGACTATATACATCAGCAACAAGAGAGCCAACCTTCCGTAGTGGTGCCACATCGTCACGAATTGGTCAATTGCAAGTAATTGATATTTTATTCATGCGGGTAGCGACCTTGAAATATGAGGAAACGGTAAACTATATTGATGTCACGAGAGATGCAATTGATTTTATTACAGCAAACAGTAAGAAAAGGTAGGATAAATAAGCTGACTCCAAATGGGTTGGCTTATTTTTGCAGATAGGAGAGTAGAGGACTCTTCCCCCCTGCATAAGAAAGCTACCACATTCGCTTAAGGAGAGCGAATGCAGAGTTTTTCTAAAGCGCTTCAGCTTCGAAAGTCGAGATACTAGCTAGACACCCCACCTCTGCATGAAGGATTACCATGCTTCTGGTTTACGTCTAGTCCTTATCTCGCAAAACGAACGCTCTACGCTTTTCTAATTTAGGAGGTCATGATATGCACTATCTTCCTTGGGATGAAGCAAGATTGGATCAATTAGTAGTATTATGGAACCAAGAACTCGGAGATTATTATCCGATGCGTACAGAATTATTTAGACAAAATAGCTTCCTAGATGTCAACGTTTCCTATGAGGGCTCTAGAGTTGTTGTGGATGAGGCAAATCGAGTCATCGGGTTTATGGTAGTGAAGTATATGAAAGAGAAAACAGAAGTAAGCATGCGTGATGAACTGGGCTGGATTCAAGCCATCATCGTTGATTCTGCCTATCGAAATCGCGGAATTGGGACACAGCTACTAAATCATGCGGAAGCTCATTTCAAACAAAAAGGTCTAAAGGAAATTTTGCTAGGACGAGATATGTATCATTACTTTCCCGGCATACCTAGTGAACTAGCAGAAACAGTGGATTGGTTTGAAAAAAGAGGGTATCAGCATCAAGGAACAGAAGTAGACTTAAGTAAATCTTTTACCGATTCCGAAACGGTACATATGCCAGCTATTCCAAATGTAGAATTTAGTATTTTGCAAGAAACGGAAAAAGAAAATTTTCTTCAATTTCTACACCATTGTTTTCCTGGCAGATGGGAACATGAGGCAATTCACTATTTCCAAAAAGGTGGAACAGGTCGTGAGTTTGTTGTGGAAAAGGAAAATGGCCAGATTATCGGATTTTGCCGAATTAATGATGCTGAGTCACCTATTATAATGGGGAATATAAATTGGGCACCACTATTTCCAGGGAAAGTCGGAGGGATTGGTCCCCTTGGAGTCGATGCCAAGAAAAGAAAAAGTGGCTATGGTATAGCAGTTGTTCAAGCGGGGATTGCGTTTCTACGGGCTAGAGGGGTTAACCAAATGATTATTGATTGGACTGGATTGGTCGATTTCTACCGAAAGCTCGGGTTTGACGTATGGAAAAGCTATCAATCCTATAAAAAGGAGATTTGATTATGCGTGCTAAAGTACTAGATTTTTTGCAAAAGGAAATGGAATTACAGCATATACCAGGTGCGGTCATTCATGTTTCCTATAAGGGAAAGGTCATCATGCAGGAGGCGGTAGGTAACCGTGTTGTCTATCCAGAAAAAGCGCCTATGCAACTAGATACGGTATTTGACCTTGCCTCTCTAACCAAAGTTGTAGCCACTTTACCAGGTATTCTGAAACTAATGGACGACGGGGAAATTAGACTGGATGACCGAGTGTCCTTTTTCTTACCTGATTTTGCTAACGAAGGGAAGGAGCATATAACATTACGTCATTTACTCACGCACACTTCTGGTCTACCAGCACATGTGGAATACTTCAAAGAGAAGCTCGGCAAAGAACAAGTAATCGAGCGTATTTACCAACAACCTTTAGTCTATCCAACAGGGGAAAAGGTTGTCTACAGCGACCTTGGATTAATTATGTTATATCAGGTGATGGAGAAAGTAACCGGTGAGTTATTTGAAACCTTTGTAGGGCGTGAAATATTTGCGCCATTAGGAATGGATGAAACAGGATTTAATCCAAGTTTTAGTGAAGAAAGGTATGCAGTTACGGAATATACTGAGACGTTAAAAGCGTATAAATCTGGTGTTGTACATGATGATAACACCGAATATATGGGCGGAGTTAGTGGTCATGCAGGATTATTCGCGCCAGTGGGTGATTTAGTTAAATTTGCACAAATGATAGAAAATAATGGTGTATTTAATGGTAAGCAATTGCTCTCTGAGACAGCTATACAGTTATCACGGAAAAATTATACAGCCTTTGATGAAGAATATCGTGGTTTGGGCTGGATGTTAAAAGGTCCAACCTATGCACCTTGTGGTGATTATTTCTCTGATGCTTCCTTTGGCCATACTGGGTTTACTGGTACTAGTATCTGGTTTGACCCGGCGATAGATCTATCTGTCATCCTATTAACCAATCGAGTGCATTTTGGTAGGAAACCAGCTATTCTTCGCTTACGCCCAAGATTACATAATATCATTCGTAGTTATTTTTCATAGAGAGGGAGTAGTAGGATGCTGAAACGACGATATGGGGATCGCTCTGATTGGACTCGGATTATCGAGCGTAGGTATGCCCAACAATATGTAGAAAATGAGCGATTTACTGGATATATGACATTACTCGATGTGATTAAGGTTAGTGAACCATTAATTATTCGCTATGGAGAAGGGGAAAGATGTATTGTTGATGATGGGTATCAATGGCTATTTCAATTTCCCGAGGATCAGCATCATACCGTTACAACGACATTTAATTCAGCGGGCGAAATTGTCCAATGGTACATAGATATTTGCGTAGCAACTGGATTGGAAAATGGTGTTCCATGGATGGATGATTTGTTCCTAGATATCGTGATTTTACCAACTGGTCAAGTGATCGTATTAGATGAGGATGAATTGGATGAAGCATTGGCAAATGGCGTGATTAGTAAGGCTCTATATGAACTGGCATGGAAAGAAGTAAATCGGTTGTTGCCGTTAATCGAGCGAAATGAATTTGGATTACTGGAGTTAGCCTATAAACATAGGGAAGTATTAGAAGAAAAATTAGACAAGCCTTAGGAGATTAAGTTGTCTATTAGATGAACTGTTTTAACAAAAAGAATTTTCAATTTAGTTCATGGTAGAATGAAGTAGGAACATTTAATAGAAGGAGTGAAAAATGGAAATGGTGGAAGCGATAGGCATTTTTGGTGGTTTTTTATCTTTAATCTTTGCATTGATCCCTATTGCACTTGCGGTTTTCGTATTAATTTGGTTGTACCAGATGAAAGTAAATAGTGACGTGCAAGTGAAACAGAATCAGGAGATTATTAGGTTGTTAGAAGAGGTTAGGAATAAATGAGTTTAGGTGCCATTTCTTACATTTGAGAAATGGCACCTAATTCTATCGGATAAATTCATCTAGTATAGTATTGAATTTTTCATGATGCTCCCAGAACATCATATGACCACCTAATACTTCTAGTTGTGTTTGTGGTACATGTTTTTTCATGAAGTTTGTTGCTGTATCAGACCAATGCTCGGCAATTACTGTTAAAGTAGGTAACGATTTACTAGCGTATGATGCTTCCGCTAGATAGTTGGAGAACATTCCCGATGCAAAAAGATTCCCAGCTATGTAGTAAGGTGTTTTCATTGATTGCTCGACTAGCCAAGTTAATTCATCGTCTTTAAGCTCCCGCTGAATCATGACCCCAGTAATATAGGCGGTGATAAAATCTCGCTGTCCTTTTGGTGTACGTAATGAATGATTATATACAGCTGCAATATCATCCAGTGCTCCTTCTACCCAATCCTCCGTATCGATAGACAATGATTTTGGTGGCATATCGATTAATACGAGAGACTTTATTCCTTCTGCCCCATATTGCTTCATATACTCCCATACGGTTAAACAACCAAACGACCATCCGACTAAGGTTACATGATGTAATTGGAGGTGCTCCAATACTTTCCGTAAATCTGTCCCGTGTGTTACATAATCATTTCCATGTATGGTTATGGTTGATTTTCCATGACTCCTTGGATCTATCACAATAACCCGATGATGATTGGAAAAGTAGGCTACTTGCTTTTCAAACACTTCTGTAGTGAATGTAAATCCTGGAATAAAAACGATAGGATCTCCTTTTCCAACATCTTCCACAAAAAGCTCAACACCTGAATCTACCTCAATATACTTACCAGCCATTTAATCCCTCCTTAATTCCTTTTTTAAAAACTATATTCCAAAAAGGCTGTAAAAGAACTACAAGGCATAGGTACAAGATTTTTTCTAGCATTTATTTAAAAGTTGTACATATATTGATAAGAAAAGTAGGGCGAATTGTATGCGTTTACCACTGCCCAAACTTTTTACAAGAATGCATAATAGGGGGGGCAAGGTATGAAATTGCGAGGTCGTTCTTGGTTAGTCCTGTTGCAATGTGTTTTGATGGGGGTGTTTATTGTCGCTTGTTCTAACGATGGCGACAAAGGTACGAATACTGGTCAAGGCGGTGAAATTGCTGGTGACTTAGAAATTCAATATTTTGTCGGTGGGTATGGCGATTCCTGGTGGAAGGAAGTCATCTCTGATTTTAAAGATGCCTATCCTGATGTCAATGTTATCGAACATGCTGGTCCAACGATTAACGATGAAATGCGCTCCAGATGGGTATCCAATAATCCTCCTGATGTCGTATATATTGACGGTGCCGGTTCAAGTGAAACCCAAATGGTAGAAGACGGACAGCTAATGAATCTGACTGAATGGCTAGAGGGAATCGAACTAGAAGGTGGCGATAAATTATTGGATAGCTTTATTGTGAAGCCTGCTACCTATGATGGAGAAATTTATTCCTTGCCACTAGTATTTGATACTTGGGGTACGTGGTATGATAAAGCCTTATTTGAGGAAAAAGGTTATACCGTTCCAGCTAATTTCGATGAATTTATGGAATCCATGAGTGAGATAAAGGCTGGAGAGGGCATTGATCCGTTTGTGACCTCAGGGCAACATCCATATTACTTCCTACGTGGGATGCTTTATCCAGCTTTTGCAGCAGCCGGTGGTGAGCAATTATTAGCGGATGTCATTACGGGAAAAGAAGGCGCATGGTCAAGTGAGCAAGTATTGGAAATTATGAATCGTGTAGAGCAAATGGCGACAGAAGGGATGTTTGACTCTGGGCTAGGTGCACTAAATCATACTCAGTCACAAATGAACTTCTTACTACATGAAAATGCATTTATCCCAGTTGGGTTCTGGTTGCCGAATGAGATGAGAAATGATATTCCTGATGGATTCGAATTTGGTTTTATCCCATCCCCAATGAATGCTTCTGGTGAAAAATATGCCATTGTACCAGATTTACGTCCATTAGCAATTGCAGAGGAAGCAGCTAATCCAGAAGCTGCGAAAGCGTTCGTTGCGTTTGTGTTTACGAGAGAATATGCGAGCTCCTTCTCTGAGCATACTGGAGCGATCATGAACTTAAATGGTGTTGATCTAACACAGAATGAGAATGTTCCAGAATACTTAATGGATGCCAATGCAATGATTAATGACCCAGATGTAGTAGAAATCTATGAAAAACCACATCCAATGAGTGCTGATTTAGAAACACCTATCGGGAATGCCTTAATATCTCTCATGCTTGGAAATATGACTGCTGAAGAATTCGTTGCAGAAGCAGAAAAAGCCGCTTCCGAATATCGTGCAGGATTAGAATAAGTTACGATGGACTGCTTCTCCCTAGCCAGTGGAGCAGTCCATATGATAGGAAATGAGTGATCATATGGTACAGTCTAAAAAGCAAAAATATTGGTTTTTGGCATTTTGTTTAATTCCTACTTTTATTCTCTTTGCCGTTTTCACCTTATATCCGTTATTTAGTGGCCTTTACTATTCATTTTTTGACTGGTCTGGGTCGTCTAGTAATAAGGAATTTATTGGTTTCAGTAACTATGTAAAGCTATTTCATGATGCTGTCATCCCAGATACAATTATGCATGATTATTTTTTAGTCGTGACGAAGATTATTGGAATCATGGTTCTGGCCATGTTCTTCGCAGTAGCACTAACACAATTGAAAATTAAAGAAGCACCCTTTTACCGAATTGTGTTCTTCTTTCCTAATATCATGTCTGTTGTCGTAATCGGGATACTGTGGATGTTTATTTATAATCCTAGTTTAGGTCTTGTTAATTCCGGACTAGAGTTTTTAGGGCTAGAAAAATGGGCAAGACCATGGCTAGGGGATGAGAAGTGGGCATTACCGAGTTTGGTTTTTCCAGCTGTGTGGGCAGGGATTGGGCTTTTCATGCTGATGCTGATGGGTGGTATTGCGAATATCTCCAAAAGCTATTACGAAGCGGCTAAAATTGATGGAGCTACCGAATGGCAGCAATTTTGGAAAATTACCTTGCCACTAGTTTGGCCACAGATCAAAGTTTCGATTTTATATATTGTGATAACGACCTTAAACGGCTCCTTTATCCTTGTACAAGTTATGACAGGTGGAGGTCCAAATAATGCGACCCATGTGATGGGCTCTTATTTGTATCAACAAGCATTCAAACAATACAACTTTGGATACGGAGCAACGATTGGTGTCATGATACTCGTTTTATCGTTAATTACCGTATTATTATTGCAATTTTTGATGCGCAGGGAAAAAGTAGAATATTAGTTAAGGAGGGATGAGCAATGAAGCGAAGTGTAGGGCAATTATTAGGTAGGGCAGGTATTAGAATTCCACTTATACTATGGACAATTGCTGTTTTGTATCCAATATTTTGGATGTTTTTAGGCTCGTTTAAATCCAATGCAGAAATCTATCGTAACCCATGGGGATGGCCAGAAACGTTAAACTTTAGCAACTATGTGCAAGCATGGACTAATTACAATATTGATGTGAGTGTATGGAATAGTTTACTGGTTACCGTAATAGGGGCAGCTCTAACTTTAATCTTAGCAATTCCTACCGCCTATGCCATAGAACGGATTAATTTTCGTGGGAGTAGGGTCTTATTTACCGTGTATATTTCAGCTATGATGATTCCCATGGTGTTAGGCTGGATCCCGCTATTTTTCCTGTTAGCCCAATTAAATCTATTGGATAATATATTTGGCCTAGCGATCGTGTATGCCGTTAGCCAATTACCATTTAGCATTTTTGTCCTCACGAGCTTTATGAGTACCATCCCGAAATCATTAGAAGAGTCTGCCGCGATAGACGGACTTTCTCCTTATGGCATCCTATTTAAAATCGTTACACCACTTACAATGTCAGGTATTATTACCGTTACCATTATGAACTGCATCCAGTTCTGGAATGAATATTTCATGGCACTAATCTTTTTACAAACTAATACCAATTACACACTAGCCCTAGCAATCGACTACATAAGCAATGAAGCTCAGTACACCAACGCATGGGGAACCCTATTTGCCAGTCTCGTAATAGCAATAGTTCCAGTAATTGTACTCTATTCTATTTTCCAGAGAAGGATTGCTAAGGGAATGACAGAAGGGGCGATAAAGGGTTAGGTGGTGGGGGGATTTATTTTGCGAACGGTCGCATGATCGCGTGGATTGGGTCTATCTACTTTGCGAACGGTCGCATTATTCCGCGGGATGGGCCTATCTATTTTGTGAACGGTCGCATCTCTCCGTGGATTGGGCCTATCTCCTTCCAGAACGGTCGCATCATTCCACAGGTCGGGCCTATCTCCTTCCAGAACGGTCGCATTATTCCACGGGATGGGCCTATCTATCTTCCAAAAGGTCGCATCATTCCGCGTATTGGGCTCATCTCCATCTCAAACGGTCACATCTTTCCGCTAGTCGGGCCTATCTATCTTCCGAACGGTCGCATCTCCGCGCGGAACGCTCCTCATTTAAAAAGGTAAATCAATGCTAGTGTTGCTTTTTGCTAACTATATTTGATTTCTTTTGAGTATTAGGACTATATAATTCTTTTAGCTCCTCGTTTTCTTCCAATTATTCCCAAGTAATTCCATAAGGTACTCCTCCCTTAGTATATCCTGTAATAAATGCGAAAAATACATCGCTGTCAAAAGTATCTTTCTTATTTATTTTACTATTTTCCTTTCTTATACTTTGACGGTTTATACGTTTATTCTTTGGAGTACTTAACTTTCTGCTCTTAATTTTTTGCCGCAAAATATCTATCCTAACTGTAGTATAATTATTAGTACCAGATTGAACAATAATCCTTTTGGTTATTATAATAATATCAAATAGTTAGAATTAGAGGAGTAATTTATGACTAATCTTGAAAAACAAATTCAGTCCTTGCATAGAGAAATCAATCGATTGAAGCAAGAAAATGAATATATGAAGCAAATTTTGCAATATCATAACATTCCTATAAATCTACCTAATAAAACTTTAAATAGTAGAGAAATCAAAATTAAGAATAGAATCCAGATTTTTAGAGATCTTTTCAAAGGAAGAAATGATATATATGCATTTCGTTGGGAAAGCAGTGAAGGGAAATCTGGTTATTCCCCAGCGATTAATAAATCGGCCGATACAAAGAGTTATCTCCCTTTGACAAATCAAGTAATTTATAATCATTTAATTGGTAAACAGACGATAGGTATATACCCGCTTCAAGAGGATAATAATTGTTGGTTTTTAGCGATTGACTTTGATAAAGGTACTTGGAAGAAGGATGCAAAGGTTTTTTTAAAAGCATGTAAAAAGTTAAATGTTCCGGCATATGTTGAAATATCAAGATCAGGGAATGGATGTCATATATGGATTTTTTTTCAAGAACCTATTTCTGCAAAACTAGCCAGAAAACTAGGGAAGACTCTATTGTCTATGGAAAAAGAAAACCATTATGAAACAATTAGTTCCTATGATCGAATGTTCCCGAGCCAAGATGAACTAAATGCTGGAGGTATAGGGAATTTGATTGCTCTTCCTTTGCAAGGGAAGTCAAGGAAAGAAGGAAATAGTATATTTGTAGATGACAATTTTCTAGCATATGCTGATCAGTGGGATTTTTTATCGAACGTGATAAAAGTAACTAAAAAAGAAGTTGAATTATTGATTGGTGGAGTGCACATGTCAGAACAAGCTACTAAATTAGTAAACAACAAAGAAATAAAATCCCCACCGTCTAAAATTACAATCATCATTCGAAATGGAATTTATATTCCTAAAGTCGTATTACCTACAGATATAATGAATACTCTATTAACGTTAGCTTCCTTTCGTAATCCAGCATATTACAAAGCCCAAGCACAGAGGCTTCCAACTAGTAAAATACCGAAATTTATCAATGGGTATGAAGATAAAGGTGATTTCATAATCCTACCAAGAGGTTGTCTGGAAGGGGTAAAAAGTATTTTTGAAGAGTATTCAATTTCAATTGAATTGAAGGATCAATCGAATAATGGAGAAAAAATAGAAATAGATTTTAAAGGCAAACTTATGAATAAACAAGAAGAAGCAGCGAATAGTCTAATAAAACATAATAACGGAATACTATCTGCAACTACAGGTTTTGGCAAGACAGTAGTTGCCGCTTCAATAATTGCTAAAAGAAAAGTTAATACATTAGTAATTGTACATCGTAAGCAATTAATGGAACAATGGAAAGAACGGCTTTCGGTTTTTCTTAATCTTGATAATTCATCTATAGGACAAATTGGTGGTGGGAAAAATAAACCTAGCGGAATAATTGATATTGCTACTATCCAAAGTCTTATTCGTAATGGAACGGTAAAGGATATAGTGAAAGATTATGGTCATATTATAGTGGATGAATGTCATCATATCTCTGCCTTTAACTTTGAGCGTGTCTTGAAGGAAGCAAATGCTACTTATGTTTATGGTTTGACGGCTACACCGACTAGAAAAGATGGACTACATCCACTTATGTCAATGCAATGTGGGCCAATAAGATATAAGGTTAGTGCTAAAGAACAAACAAAAGTCCTTCCTTTTAAGCATATATTAATACCACGTTATACCAATTATAAAATGAATGAAAAGGAATTGGAAAATAATATTCAGAATCTATATAGAGATCTTATTTTGAATAAAGAGAGAAATAAGATGATATTCAATGATGTTCTTCAAGAGTTAGGGAAAGGATCTACACCGATTATCTTAACAGAAAGAAGAGAACATGTTTTGGTATTGCATCAAATGTTTAATGGGTTTGCCAAAAACATAGTTATTTTGATGGGAAATATGTCCAAACAGGAAGAAGAATCAGCGCTTAAACAGCTAGAGGAAATTCCGGAGAATCAAGAATTATTAATTATCGCAACAGGAAAATATATTGGAGAAGGATTTGATTTTAGTCGATTAAATACAATGTTTCTTACATTCCCTGTCTCATGGAAAGGAACTCTTCACCAATATATAGGTCGACTTCATCGATTAAATGATAATAAGAATGAAGTGAAAGTATATGACTATGTCGACCAATATAGTGATATGCTAATGAAAATGTATGAGAAAAGAAAGAAGACCTATCGTACATTAGGATATGTAATAGGAGGGGATGACTCTTATTTAGGAGGTAATCAACAAATGGAGTTGTTCTAGAAATGGACTATTTTAGTAATTGTCTGGGGGCAAACAAAGTGGGAGTGTTGTCGCTAGTTCTACTCCTAGTGCCCCCTGTTATATATTTTTCTTCTTGGTGGTAGCTCAACATCTCTTTCAGAATTGCCGTGTTTTTGATTCCCATTCACATTGGAAGGAGGAGCTACCCAGAGTTCGGGCAAATCCCTCTTTATTATGGATAAAATCTTCCCATTGGTTGTATCCCCCGCATCCCGGGCATATCTATTTCCCAAACGGTCGCATCTTTCCGTGGGTTGGTCCTATCTCCTTCCCGAACGGTCGCATCATTCCGCTAGTCGGGCCTATCTCCATCCCAAACGGTCGCATCTCCCCACGGGTCGGGCCTATCTCCATCCCAAACGGTCGCATCATCACACGGATTGGGCCTATCTAACTTCCAAACGGTCGCATCTCCCCACAAATCGAGCTCATCTCCAACCCAAACAGTCGCATCCCCCCACGCCCAGGTCCCATCTCCATCCCAAAAGCCCCCTGCTCCCCGCCCCCTAATCCCATCCACTCCCCAAAAAGGCCCCTCCCCACACACCCAAATCCCCTCCCCCTCATTCCAATCCCAACACAATCCCAAAAAAGAAAAATATAATTAATTACAGCAAAACTATTGAATTACCTAGTAAAAACTGCTATATTTTTTTTAGCATAAATCGACTTTTGAAAGATTTTTGTAAAAAGTGATATGCACTACCTATGTTACATACATTAGTGGGGAAGGACAGAACGCTTACTTTTTAGGAAGAAATGTTGTCGATTAATTAAGTAATTTTATATAGGTTTACCGAAACAGTACGCACCCAACGGGGAAGGAAAACGTCTAATTGTAGGCGCCTTTACCTGGTAGAGAAGGGTGTATTTTTAATGCCAAAAATTATGACTGATTGTCAGTCTTCCCCCAAATACCATGCTTAAAAGTGAAGAATCGTAGTGTTTCGTATACTTATAAGCTAGAGGGAAAAAGTAAATAGTATGGCAGAGTCTCGTGGCATTATGGGGGACTGTCCCCCCTCAGATAGAAAAAGGAGGGATGCATGTTGGGTGTTCAAATGGTGCAATTGGAAAATGTAACGAAAGAATTTGATGATACCAATGTAGTAGATAATCTAAATCTAGACATTAGAGCTGGGGAATTTCTAACATTGCTAGGGCCATCTGGATGTGGTAAGACGACGACACTTCGAATGATTGCTGGCTTTGAAAAGCCAACTACAGGCAAGATTCTATTAAATGGTAAGCAAGTAGATGAAATGGAGCCCTATAAACGGGAAGTTAATACCGTGTTCCAAAGCTATTCGCTTTTCCCACATATGAGTGTGTTTGATAATGTAGCATTTGGTTTGAAGATGAAAAAGGTTGGTAAGGAAGAGATTAAAGAGCGTGTCACTAAAGCGCTTAAGCTTGTCCAACTGGAGGAATATGGAAATCGTAAGCCGAAGCAATTAAGTGGTGGACAACAACAGCGGATTGCGATTGCACGGGCAATTGTGAACAATCCAAAGGTACTTTTATTAGATGAACCGCTTGGAGCGCTAGATTTAAAGCTACGAAAACAAATGCAGCTAGAATTAAAGCATCTCCAACAAACATTAAACATTACGTTTATTTATGTAACCCACGATCAAGAGGAAGCATTAACCATGTCTGACCGCATCGTGGTTATGAATAAAGGGAAAATCGAGCAGATTGGTCTGCCATATGAAATATACGAAAGACCACAAACACGTTTTGTGGCAGATTTTATTGGTCAAACTAATATTATCGAAGGTACTGTTCGTGGAATTAATGGTGACATGGCGGAGATGGAATACGCCAATCAACCGATTGCAATTCCGAATACTGCTCATGTGACGAAGGATGAGGAAGTCATTATTTCGGTACGTCCTGAAAAATTAAAGATTAGCAGTACACCGATTGAAGGATTGAATAATGTAAAAGGTACGTTCAAGGAAAAAATCTATGTTGGCTCTGTGACGAAAATCGTAGTAACCATGCCAAACGGTAAGGATCTGACGGTTAATGAATCCCATGATAATATGGCTGAATTAACCAATACTAATGATATCTATGTCAGCTGGAGTCCTAATAATTCGGTTGTTCTAAAAAAATAACATAAATTAAAATGTAGAGATTGGAGATGGGAAAGATTGAAAAAGTCTTTTGTATTTGCACTATTTAGTTTGTTGATTGTATTATTTCTAGCAGCTTGTGGATCTAATGGTGATTCGGATAATGCTGGTGGAGAGCAGGAATTAAGTGATGAACTTATCGTATTTAACTGGAGTGAATACATTCCACAAGAAGTAATTGATGGTTTTGAAGAAGAGTATGGTGTAGATGTTGTATATTCTACTTACAATTCAAACCATGAAATGCTGACAAAAGTACAAAGCGGTACGGTTGCTTATGACCTAGTATTTCCTTCCGATTATTATGTGAATCAAATGGTAGATAATGACTTATTGCTAGAAATAAATTTCGATAACATACCAAATTATGAGAATATCGCAAATGCATGGCGAAACATGCCGTTTGATGCTGAGAATAAATACTCCGTTCCATTTATGTATGGATACGACGGAATTATATATAACAAGAAATATATTAAAGAAGCCCCTACTAGCTGGGAGGATTTATGGAACCCAGAATATGCAGGGAAATTAGTACTACTAGAAGAATCCAAAGAAGTTTCTAACATGGCACAACAATTATTGGGTAATGACATGAATGATCCAACAGAAGCACAATTAGAGGAAGGCTTCGAAAGAGTAAAAGAAATTATGCCGAATGTATTAGCATTTGATGCTGCACCATCCAGCCGATTTGTTAGAGAAGAAGCATGGATTGGTCATGGTTATTCCGGATCAGCTGCTACAGCATGGTTGAAAAATGAAGACATTGACTTTGTTCTTCCGGAAGAAGGCGGCGTTGTTTGGTTAGATGCAATGGTAATTCCAAAAACATCGAAAAACAAATATACGGCTGAGGTATTTATTGACTACCTACTTCGTCCAGAGGTAAGTGTTAAACTATCTGAATTTATTCCTTATGGAAATCCAAATGAAGCGGCTGTTGAGATATTACCAGATGAAATTAAAAATAGCCCTGGCTTAAACTTCCCTGATGAAGTAATTGAGCGTACGGAGTGGAATATACCACTAGATTCAGAACGGACGCAATATATGAACCGATTATTCCAAGAAGCAAAGGTTGAATAATGAAGTAAATAAAGAGGCTGTCAAAAGGCTTGAGGGTCCCTCATAACATGATGAGGGACTATCCCCTTATAGACAACCTCTTATCCTATGTCTAGTTTTTAGGCGCCAGAAACATACACATTTATCGTGTTTTATCTCTTTGGAAGGTAGGTGGAAAATGTGAGACCTAGAACGAAGAAACTATTATTTTCGTTTTCCCTACTCGTCTTTTTATTCTTTTATATTCCCATTATGTTCGTTATCATCTATTCATTTAATGATTCTAAATTAGGAACAGTTTGGACAGGATTTACGTTAGATTGGTATAGCTCTATCTTTCAAAATCACCAGTTGATTAATGCAACAATGAATAGTCTATATCTAGCAGTAATTTCAACTGTCATCGCAACCATTTTAGGGACGCTAGCAGCATTAGCGCTCTATCGTTATACATTTATTGGGAAAAAGGCTGTTGAGTTTCTATTCTATATTCCAGTCGTCATTCCGGATATTGTCGTTGCGGTTGCTTTACTTGCCATTTATGGGATTCTAAATGTCTCGTTAGGCTTAAATACAGCGATACCAGGACATGTCGCCATCACGATTTCGTATGTCATGCTTGTTGTTCTAGCAAGACTATCATCCTTTGATAGTTCATTGGAGGAAGCGGCAAAAGACCTAGGGGCTAATGAGTGGCAAACCTTTTGGAAGGTTACTTTTCCATTAATCTTTCCGGGTATCTTAGCTGGCGGATTGCTAGCTTTTACGATTTCGTTGGATGAATTTGTTATTTCGTTCTTTACACTAGGACCAGGCGATAATACATTACCAGTACTCGTCTATTCGATGGTTCGATTAGGTGTATCACCTGAAGTAAACGTACTTTCTACGATTATTATCGTAATCATGTTCATCGTGGTCACCATTGTTGGCCTAAATATGCGAAAGAAAGGGGATATGAGAAATGATTAGAAATTTTAAAAAGGCTTATTTATTGTTATCCCCTAGCTTATTTTGGCTAACCTTATTTTTAGTTATCCCAGTCATTTTTATTGCGGTGATCAGCTTCACGACAAATGGTGATTTTGGTGCAATTATTTATGAATTTAGCTTCAAAGCCTATTCTTCTGCTTTTAGCTCACTTTATGCAAAAGTAATTTGGCAATCGGTATGGTGGGCACTGATAGCAACAATCGTTTGTTTATTCATTGCTTACCCATTTGCCTATTTTATTGCTAATGCTGGTAAGTGGAAAAATCTATTGCTGCTGCTTGTCATGGTACCGTTTTGGACCAATTTATTGATTCGTTTGTATGCATGGATTATTTTAATGAACAATCAAGGTGTCATTAATAATGTGTTAATGGATTTAGGGTTTATTAAGGAGCCGCTTGCACTAATGTATTCACCAGGTGGCGTCATTCTCGGATTAGTTTACGGATTCCTTCCATTTATGATCTTACCGATATACTCCTCCATCGAGCAGTTAGATAAAACATACTTGGAGGCATCGGAGGATTTAGGGGCAGGACCGGTAAAAACATTCTTAAATGTTACACTACCATTAACATTCCCAGGTATTTTGGCTGGATTTATTATCACATTTGTACCAGCAATTAGTGTGTTCGTTGTTACCGACTTATTTACTGGTGGCAAGCTATTAATGGTTGGAAATGTTATTCGTGATGCATTCTTAGTGGAAATGAACTGGCAGCTTGGGGCAGCACTTTCTTTATTATTAATGATTTTAGTGCTGTTATCCTTGTTGATCTTTATGCGATTTACCAATCGGAAGGATCGGAAGTTTTTAGTATAAGATAGGGATTGAGAAAAGTGTGCTTCGGCACGCTTTTTTTATTTAGTTTTGATAGGTCTTTTGGATTAATTGTTTGTAATGAGATAGGTGTATTGTACTATTCAATTAAAAAATGTCGAATTTTGGAAAGTCTTCTAGTATAATAGGACCAACTATAGAGGTTTTACGAAAAAGGCAAACTTATCCGAAAGGGAAGGACGCAAAGCCGAGGGCCTAAAGCACTATTGTTATGGCAGCCTAGCTACCGAAGGAAACTGGGACTAGAGTATGATAGGAGGACCTTTTCTTTGGTTCTCCTTTTTATTAGCAGATGGGAAAAATAAACTGCTTTCCCGCCAACTTAGAAAAACGAATACATTCGTTAAAGGACAACCAAATGAGCGTTTCTCTAATGTGATAGTGGACCTAGGTATTTTCGAAAACCTACTTACTTAAATAAGGAGGTGTTTGAAATGGATGATAAAGTTTGGATTTTTATTCTAGTTGTTGCTTTTCTATTCATATTGCTATTATTCTTTCTTATTAAACAGGTAATGAAAAAGCAGCAGGATAAAGATGACACTACTTTAGATAGGAACGAAGTGGAGAACCATCCTATTTTTACTAGTGTAACGCTAAGCGGAAATGCCCAGGTAAGTGTAGAGGGGATCACCTGTTTTGTTGAATTTCTCGATGTAGATAATGAGAAATTGAATCCGAATTTCATACAAGGGGTCTTAAAAAATGTCAGTCTTGACGGTGTAACGTTTGTGTGTGGTGTTGAATATCCGATAATCGATGACATGACCATAAAGATTCGTTTTTCCCTAAAGGATACGGTGTTTATTTTGAAGGGGAGAATCGTTCGGAAGGAAGTGTATCAGGAAAGTGATCGATTTGGATATAGCGCAGTATTTACAAATTCGTACGAGGAAGACCGCGAATTGTTACACCAAATACTAGAGAAGATGATGGTGGAGAAGCGAAAGAAGTTAGTTTCTAGTAGAGGTTGTGGGGAGTCTATGGTATAGTACCATGGGCTTTTTTGTTGTTTGGAATAGTGGGAAAAGAAATTTCTACAAAAAAGAATAATTTTTTTATAAAAAAGATTAAACATCTATTTTTCATGCCGATATAATAGGTACAACATCATGATGATGTGGTAAATGTTTTGGCCAAACATTTTACTTCACTTAGTTAATAACTCTAATACGAGTTGTTATAGATGCGAGACATATGGATGTGACTCGCGAAAAAAACAAAATACATGGAGGTATGTAAACATGATTATCAATCACAATATTTCTGCATTAAACGCACACCGTCAATTAGGTGTAAACACAGGAGCTACTCAAAACTCTTTAGAAAAACTATCTTCTGGTCTTCGTATCAACCGTGCTGGAGATGATGCTGCAGGTCTAGCAATCTCTGAAAAAATGCGTGGACAAATTCGCGGTTTAGAAATGGCATCTAAGAATGCTCAAGATGGTATTTCTTTAATCCAAACTGCTGAAGGTGCTTTAACTGAAACTCATTCAATTTTACAACGTATGCGTGAGTTAACTGTACAAGCGGGTAACCTTGGAACTCAAGAAAGTGATGATTTATCTGCAATCCAAGATGAAATCACTGCACTTATTGAAGAAATTGATGGAATTGCTGAGCGTACTCAGTTTAACGGTAAAGGCTTACTAGATGGATCTTTTGCTGCAGGTGAAAGCGAATTAGTATTCCAAATCGGTGCTAATCAAAACCAAAACCTTGTTGTAAACATTAATGATATGGGTGCTGAAGCATTAGAAGTAAAAGATATTGATGTATCTAGCTTTACAGAAAGCTCACATTTTGATGCTGCTGTAGGTAAAATTGATGCTGCTATCAAATCTGTTTCTGAACAACGTTCTGGTCTTGGTGCAGTTCAAAATCGTCTTGAGCACACAATCAACAACCTAGGTGCTTCTCAAGAAAACCTAACTGCTGCTGAATCTCGTATCCGTGACGTTGATATGGCTAAAGAAATGATGGAATTCACTAAGAATAACATCCTAACTCAAGCAGCACAATCAATGTTAGCTCAAGCTAACCAACAACCTCAAGGTGTATTACAATTACTTCGTTAATTAGTAGATTTTAGAGGTTTATAATAAAAAAATTGGCGTACCAGATAATAATTGGTACGCCAATTTTTTATTGTTGTGTCATTTGAAAACCCCTGGCTATGCCGGGGGTTCCGGAGAGCTTATAGCGTGGTATTAAAATTAAAAAAGGCCTCTCTTCGTGATAAGATATAGTTGGTTTCCCGACCACTACATCAAATAAA
>NZ_JBCPXV010000016.1:0-77775 GCF_039581225.1 Ornithinibacillus proteolyticus
TTGATGTAGTGGTCGGGAAACCAACTATATCTTATCACGAAGAGAGGCCTTTTTTAATTTTAATACCACGCTATAAGCTCTCCGGAACCCCCGGCATAGCCAGGGGTTTTCAAATGACACAAAAAAACGAAGCAATTTAATTAACTTTGCTTCGTTTGTCTAATTGTATGCTCCTTTTTCGTTTTTATAACCATTAATCCATAGACTAGCATGGAAATGAAGATAGAAACCGCCCCAGTTAGATAAATCGTACTATAATTAAACAGATAAGCAATTTGACCAAAGGTTAATGCTCCGAATCCAATTCCTAAATCAAAGAATGAGAAGAAGGTGGCATTGGCCATTCCTTTCCGATTATTTGCCGCTTTTTCAACTGCCCACGCTTGTAATGCCGGCTGAACCGTTCCAAATCCTAACCCATATAGTCCCCCTGCAACTAATAGAACAAAGGTGCTAGGTAACCAGGCTAGTAGAATCATGGCGACTAGTATCATGAAGGTACCTGGCAAGTATACGTATACATGCCCTTTTTTATCATAGATTTTTCCAGCAAAGGTGCGGGAAATAAATAGGAATGCAGCATAAATAAAGAAATATAATTCAATACCAGCTACATCATGATCCATAGCATGTAATGGTAAGAAGGTTGCAATTCCTCCAAATGTAAAGGTAATAAATAATACTAAGATAGAAGGCTGAATCGCCGATTTTTCAAACACATCAAATCTTGGAGTAACAGCTTTGTCAGGGATTTGTTCTACCTTCTTATACCGGACTCTTGAAGAAAGAAGTAGCGCCACTAAACCTAATGCAGCACAAATTAGAAATAAAGTTGCAAATGAAATCTTCCCTACTAATGCCAGTCCTAGCCCTGGACCGAAGGCTAACGCGATATTACCAGAAAGCCCAAAGTAACCAAGCCCCTCACCACGCCTGCTAGCAGGAACGATATCCGTCGCTATCGTACCGGTCGCAGTTGTTGATAGACCCCAACCTACACCTTGAACAATCCGCATAATAATAAGAAACGTAATACTTGCAATAAAGGCAAAGGAACCGATTGAGATGACAAAAATTCCTAACCCAATCATATAAATAAATTGTCGCCCTTTAGTCTCCAATGCGTGACCAGCATAAGGTCTTAAAAGTAATGCTGAAAACGTAAAAATGCCGACTATAACACCGACTAACTGGTCACTTCCTCCCAACTCCTTTACAAAGATTGGAAGTGTTGGTAATGTCATTTGAAACCCGAAAAAGATAAAAAAATTAGCCAGACATATTAGAATGAAGTCTCGCGTCCAAATTTTTTCTTTTATTTCTTCATTTTGTTGTAGTTCCAATTGTGCGCCCATTCTTATCTCCTTTCTTTCGATGCTCGAAATACATTATACATGAGTATGACTAGAATAGGAATGGGGTAAAAAATATAAAAATCCTTTCGAAACCGCGAAAATTTACCTATAGTTGATACGGGTTATGATATACTAAACATAATAGAAGAGTCCAGCTGCCACTGGACTCTATGATAAGCGGTTCCTTTAGGTTCGGCTACTCATGACTCGTGTAGGTCCTCCGTTATGGTGGGCCTATTTTAATTTCTGTTAATCAGGCTGTAAACGAAAGCAAGAAGTGTTAACAGCAATGTCCCGAAGTTTCCAAGCACCATCATGACCTCATATATTCTCAGTAGCATCACCTCCAATAATAAGATGAAGCCGAACACCTATGAAACATTATCTTGTCCCGATTATATATAGCTTTGACAAAAACACGAACATATATTCGTATAAGTGGTTTATTTATATCGATAAAGCTGTTTCTTTTTTCCTACAGCACAAGATTGTAACCAAAATAACTCCCAAGCATCATGACGCTTGAGAGTTATTAATTAAAACATACGAACAACGAAATCTGCAACTACTAGCATTACTAATGCTACGCCCCATGCAATCGTAGTTGGTACAGACCAAACTAGAATTTGCTCTTTCACATTCTTAATACCGAGCATTCGGTTTACTACCCAGAATAAACTATCGTTAAAGTACGAGAATACCATCGCACCTAATGCTGCTGCTTGTGCTGCTAGTACAAGATTTACATCTAATGTAGCTACAATTGGCGCTGAGATAGAAGCAGCCGTAACCATTGCAACTGTTCCACTACCTTGTACTAAACGTACAAATGTCGCAATAAAGAATGGTACTAAAATAGCTGGAATAGACCAAGTAGCAACTTGCTCTGCAATAAAGTCACCAGTACCACTTACACGAAGAACTTCCCCAAGTGCTCCACCAGCACCAGTAACTAATAAAATAATACCAGCTGTTTTGATACCTTCTTCCATACGATCTAATGCTTCAGCTTGGCGGAGCTTGTTTGCTAGCGTATAAATAGCAAATATTAATCCTAGTGCAACAGCTATTACAGGATTACCAAAGAATTTTACATAATCGAGAAATGTTTCATTCATTGCGACTATCCCTGAATCCTGAAGTGCACCCAAGGTAGTATTTAGGAAGATTAAAATAATTGGAATAAGAATTGGCATAATTGCTTTCGTAAAGGAAGGAAGATTCTGTTCTCTTTCTTCCACCGCCTCTAGAAATTCTTTATATACTTCTTTTTCGTCTGGTCTTACAAAGCCTTCCCCTTCTGCTTCAGGAAGTTGATATATTTTATTCCCAATCCATTTTGCATAAAGTACACCGACAATAATAATTGGAACAGAGAATAATAATCCAGTTAAAATCATTAGTCCAACATCTGCACCAAATATTCCTGCTACTCCTAATGGACCTGGTGTCGGTGGAACCGTATGGTGTGTCGCCGCTAAGCCAACAGCTAATGCTACACCTAATGCAACAACTGATTTACCAGTCTTCTTCGAAAGCGCTTTTACTAAAGGTTGTAAAATAACAAATGCTGAGTCAACAAATATAGGGATTGCAACAATATACCCTGCTACAGCCATAGCCCATTCTTCTTTTTTCTTACCGAGCTTCTTTACTAATGTGTAGGCAAGCTTTTCTGCTGCTCCTGAAACCTCTAATATTCGTCCCATCATAACTCCAAGACCAATAATAATACCAATGGAAGCTAACGTACTTCCAAATCCACTTGTTATCGTAGATACTACATCAGTAGGTCTCATTCCTCCGATGATACCGGTTATGGATGCTGCTATTAATAATGCTAAAAATGCATGAATCTTCGTTTTTAATACAAAGAAAATTAGTAATGCAATACCGATAATTAGTCCAATTATCATTTGAACTCCTGATACTTCCATTTTTATTCCCCCATAACAGTGTAATGGCTTTCATTTCACCGGTTTTAAACTGAGGATGACTCGCATCCTCAGTAATTTTTATCCTTTATTCCATTGTGTCTGCAGTGAATTTTGGTGCGTATTGTGCTGCGAGCTTGATGCATTCTTCCATGCTTAAGCTTGCCGCGATGTTTTTACCAGCAATATCAAAGGCCGTACCGTGGTCAACAGATGTTCTTAAGAACGGTAGACCATTGGTAATAGAAATCGTTCTGTGGAAGTCTGTCATCTTGGCAGCAATATGTCCTTGGTCATGGTATAACGATAGCACCGCGTCAAATTTCCCATTCAATGCATGGTGGAAAACAGAGTCAGCTGGTACAGGTCCTACAGCATCAAGTCCATCTTCAATAGCAGCTTCAATACCTGGACGGATTTCTTCTACTTCTTCCATTCCAAATAGTCCACCTTCACCACTATGTGGATTTAATCCTGCAACTGCAATTTTACGGTTTTCGATTCCAAGTCGTTGAAGTGCTTTATCACAACGGTTTAAATAATCACGAACACGCTCTTTTGTCATTTGTGCAATGGCATCCTTAAGTGAAAGATGACGTGTTAAGAAGAAGATACGCATATTTCGTACTTCAAACATGGTTAATGGATCTTTTGTATTGGTCAATGATTCAAGCATTTCCGTATGTCCAATGTAAGGAACACCGGCAGCTTTTAAGGATTCTTTATTGATTGGTGTGGTTGCTAAAGCTTTTACCTTACCTGCTTTTGCTAGATTAACAGATGTCTCAATATACTCAAATGCCGCTTTTCCACATTGTGCCTGAACAACCCCATACTCTAGCTCTGTCATATCAATATTGTTTAAATCAATTAGATCAACCGTACCATATTCATATTGACCTTCCTCTGGGGAAGTAATTACATTCACTGTTAAATCCTTTTCGACAATTTCGATTGCTTTCTTAAAGACGTTCGCATCTCCAACCACAACCGGTTTACACATATCGTAAATCTCTTGGTTAGCTAGTGCTTTCGCTGTAATTTCTGGTCCAATTCCTGCTGGATCTCCCATTGGTATCGCAATAACTTCTCTTACTTTTGTCATCGTGCTGCACTCCTTTTTGTTTTTAAATATTTTACACATGCAAAAATAGATTTTTTATCCCCGACCATACCACCTTTTGTGACGATAGGTAGCCCTGGGAAATGTCCACCTATCAGTGTTCCATATGCTGCAAGTGGTAATACCTCATCCTCTAGCTTAATACCTGAAGCCATGCTTAGCGCACAAAGGGATGCGGTTACATCTCCACCACTTGTAAAACAACCTTGAATAGTGTAATTTGTTTGTTCCATTACTAGTCTCGTTATCTTTGCAAGGCCATCGGTTATACGTTTCGCTAAGGCATCTTGGGTAGCATTTTCCATAGCAGCAATCGATTGGAAATCTATTAAATCGTTTTGCTCCTTGTGGGTTGTAATAATAAGGACATCATCCTGATGGATCCGTTCTAACGCTTCCTTCACGGCACGATTCACTTCTAATTCCCAGGAATCCTTCATAGTAGCTAGTTTTTCAGCTGCTACATAAACAGGTGTAGCATTCGTTTTATCCTTTAAATAATGTAACTGCTGACCTGTTAAACTTGTTACACTACCAACTGTCACAATAACCTTGCTTTGTTCAACATGTTGATGTGAATATGCCCTTGCATAAGATGCTGTTAATGGGCCTGGGTCAGTAGGAATAAGTTGTACTCCTTGAATTTGCACCATTGCCTCAGCAATTTCTTCAATATCTTCATCTGTCACCGCATCCACTACAATGATTCGCTTCCCGTCTTGGATATGGGAATCAAAGGCTGCTTTGATTTTCGCTGAATCCGTTAAGACAGTATCTAATCCGATATGGGCAACTTCAAATTTGCTTTGTTCTTCAATAATAGCTGGTACGTAAGACTGTTTAATTGGCATAACTGGGTCTTTCGCTACATCTGTTTCTTGTACTGGGGCACCATTGACAAGTAAGTAACCACCTGAGCACACTCTTCCTGAGTCTGGAAACGATGGAACGACAACAGCAAGACTATCATCTCCAACTTCATCTAAAATCGTATCAATTTCCAAACCAATCTTCCCTCGAACAGTGCTATCAATCCGTTTACAAATTACTTGTGCACCCCAAGTGCGGAATTTTTCTGTTGCATTTTTTACTCGATTCATGACAATCCGATCAGATGCATATCGTGAATCTGTATCAATACAAACAGCATCTAATTCATCCATTTCTGGAATTTCATCATTAAATACAACAGTCGCCGCTGTAAAGCCTTGTTTACTTAATTTGACACCGGTTGCATTTGCGCCCGTTAAATCGTCCGCAACAACACCAACCTTCATGATGTATCACCTCAGTTGTTATATAATCGGCATAATTTCTGAGAGCTGGTCTTTTACTTCTTCAGAAATATGTTCATTGGTTATAAACCCTGTTAAGCTTTGTAAATCACATACCTTGGACAATGCACGTTCACCAATTTTGCTAGAATCGGCTACTAACCATGTGCTTTCTGCCGCTTCCATCATCAATTGTTTTACTAATGATTTCTCAAATGTTGGTGACATAATACCCGCTTGTAAATCAATGGCATGTGCACCTAGGAAAAATAAATCCGCATGGATGTTTTTTAAAAAGTGATGTGTCTGCGGACCAAATAATGCTCCAACATCATTTTGTAATTCTCCACCGGTTACGATGACTTTCAATTTACTATCAACTAATTCTGCTGCTATTTTTATATCATTTGTTATGACGGTTAAATCTTGTTTAACCTTTAACAATCTAGCAATCTCTAATGTTGTCGTTCCTGAATCCAAAAGGATAATTTGACCGTCTCTCACAAGGGATAATGCTTTCTTAGCAATTTGTCTCTTTTCTTCAGTATGTCGGCCTTCTTTTGTAAGGAAAGGCGTTTCCGGAATAAGGGTACGTGCCGCTACTGCTCCACCATGAACTCGAATCACGCGACCTTCTTCCTCTAGCTGATCTAAATCACGTCTAATTGTCATCGGAGATACATTTAATTCATTGGAAAGTGAATCAATCTCCACTTTACCTTCAAGTTCTATCTTTTCTAAAACCCATTGTCTTCGTTCTGATGGTTGCATCTCATCAGTCCTTTTTCGTTATCTTTTAACACTTTAATGTTAGTAACTAACATCATTATGTTCCATATTCACAAATATGTCAATGATAAATGTTACTTTTTTTCAAAATTTGTTTAAAGTGAACATTTAAATGGTAACTTCTTACCACGTCAAAAAAAGAGAATAGCGATACATTATTCCTTACCACAGAAAAAAGACTCCAAGCTGCTTTACTCGGAGTCCTACTATTGTTTATTCTGCAATTACGCCACAAGCAATTCGGTCACCCGCATTACCAGAAGGCTGCGATTTATAATCATCCGGATTAGCATGGATGACTAATGCTGTTCCACCTTCACGTAATAGTGAATGATCTTTTCCCTTTTCCAATGTCACCATATTGGCTACCACCGTTGTGGACACGGAACCATAAGCCTTCACTTCCACATTGGGTAAGTCACCTGCATGTGGTCCTTCCGGGTGATCGAAGCCATGCTTGGCATTAGTCGGATTAAAGTGTGCACCTGCTGACTCAAAGGTTGGTGCTTCACAGACTCCCTTCTCATGAATATGAAATCCATGTGGACCTGGTGGTAAATTAGAGGCATCGAGGCTAATGCTCACTCCTTCTGATGTCTCCGTTAGCTTGGCATGACCAATTTGCTCACCCTTATTATTTATCAGACTTACTAGAAGTGAATCAGATACCTCTTTCAATGTACCGGTTGTCTCGATACTCGGATTGTCCTCTTGACCGCCATCATGGTTGAGGACTGCTAAAGCCAAAGCTAAAACTACCCCGATGGTTGATACAATAATGACCCATTTTCTAATCATGCTTTTCCCTCCAACTGAATGTTAATTATTTACATTATTCACATGAATAGAAAGGGCTAAACATGTAATTATTCTATAGTTGGAGGAAGTGTCTTTGCAATCTTTGATGGGCTAATGGGAAATGTCTCTAAAATGGAGCAACAATCAATGGAAAATGAGTTGAAGAAATTAGTTCAATTCACATAACCATGAGGCAAGCTTAAAAGAGATTTATATAACGTTACGAACAAAAGACTAATATTAATTGAAAAAAGTGGCGTACCATAATTTATCCTATTTAATGTTTCCTTTTAGAACCTATATTTTATGGTGAATATATGCTGGCCACCCTGTAAGTGACCAGCTTGTTCCTATTCATTATGCCACGGCAACTTTTTCTCTATGCTTACGAATTGGCATATGTGCTTTTAAGAAAGGCATTACCCATCTGTCTAGTCCATATCTTCCAGCATTAAATCCTGCCACTACTAGGAACACGGTTAATAGAACCATTTGTGCATTTGTGCTTACTGTTCCACTGAATAGAAATGCAAAATTCATTGTTAAGCCCATTAATGCTGCGAAGTTAGTGAAAATACCTAGAATGAGTGCAATACCTACTAATATCTCTCCCCACATAACCATAAAGCTAAATAGATCGGCATTTGGGAGAGCTACTGTTTCTAGAAATGTTGCCCACCATCCTTGTACTGCCGGATGATCTCCTCCAGCACTTGCAATCGCACCTTGTAAAAATCCACTTGCATCAAATGTTCCACCAGTTAATTTCCCAATACCAGCTGTTAACCATGCATAACCAATGTAAATACGTATAATTGCTAGAATCCCCGCTGCTACTTTATTTTCCCGAATAACATTCAACATTTAATCCATCTCCTTTTTTATCTTGTTTAATTAATTGCTCACTATTTCACAATATATTGTAAGTGTGTTTCCTTATTACACCTTGATAATAACATGTGAACTTATTTATGTAAATATCTATTTGTGCATTATTTCACAATATATTTTACAAAATTGTGAACGTGCATAATGTGAGCTTTTTAGATAGGTCATAGTATGCGTGGGTACAAAGCTTGAAGGGAACTATTCACAATATTCTATTCTTCCTGTTGACAGAATCAAAAGCTAAAGTTATACTGTGCATATAGATATATACAGTATAACACTTGTGAGGAGGAGACTACCATGAATAGTTGGAAAACGGCATTTCAACTAAATAAGTGGGAGATAAAGAAATCAGTTATTAATATTGTGTTGGCATATCTTGTTACGATCATGTTTACACTCTTTTTCATAAGGGAGTTTTCATCCTATATGGAAAATGGAACAATCTTATTTGATTTTTTATTCCTTTTGCTATTTAGTTCATCTCCACTATTCCCTAAGCCAAAGAACTTTGAAGTTCAGCAATTGCAAAATGGTCTATTTGCTTCACCTATCGTCTGTTTGCAAAAGCAGCTACCAATAAGAGATGAAGTGATTATAACTAGTAGATTGATTATGCACATTCTGTATACATTTCCTATACAGGTTGTAGCACTTTTAATACTATACCTAGCAACACCGTTAACCAATATATTGTCCGTTGGTTCATTTCTGTCCTTTTGTATGATTTGGCTAGCCATTTCCATCAGCTTGGGTTATTCCATTCCGAAATTAAATATCGGTTCGGAAGGATTGGCAGTAACTAATGTAGGTTCCCTAATTACCTTTACCCTATTAACTCTACTAACATTTATGATACTAACCATCTTTCACGTCTTATTTGGACATGGAATTGTATATTGGTCCATTGTATTCGCCAATAATCTTCCACTGTTAGCAGCAGGCATTTCCATCATCATAGCAGTTATTGGATATAAAGCATGGATAGGCTCTATGAGAAAAGCTCTAAAAAAACTTCGTTACGGATAAAGATATGGAGGTTATGACATGCTAAAAGACAATTTTAAAGCTGCTATTCCATTAGTCAAAACAGAAATCAAAATATCATGGAAAAGTTTTATTGGGTTATTTTTATTCTATTCCTTGTTCACCATCTTATTTTTGATAACTCTTCAAAATCAAGAGGATAGATTTGTCGGGTTGGATTTGTTTTTCTTACTGCTATTTATTTACGGTCCCATATGGCACAGACCTATGGGATTACAATTTCAACGAATCAGTGGTCATACATGGGTGTCGCCAACGGTTGTTATGGGCTTAAGCTTACCAATTAAGAAACAAACTATTGTATTGAAATCTATCATTCACTATTTTTTAAGCTCATTCCCATTTCAATTATATATGTTCCTCATGCTTTATCTAGTTAGTCCAGAAATAAAAAGCATGATGGAACTAGATGCCTATATTTCATTCGCCATTATTTGGCTATCATTCGGTATTTATATAGGCTATAGTGCACTTATTATAGATATTGGAACTAATAATAATGGTTCGCGGCTTACAACTGTCCTATCTGTAATACTATTACTTGGTATTGTAATATTAATCCTATCTTTTCCAACCTTCTTTACTTACGGAATAGTAGAATGGACCATTATTATTGCCAAAAAGTGGACGCTTCTTTCTGCGATTCTATCCATTATGGCGGCCATTATTGGATTGAACTATTGGAAGAACAAAATGGTCAAACAATTTAAACAGGTTGATTTCCTCTAATAGAAAGGAGTGTATATCGTGGAACTTCCTATCAGGATTTCAAAGGATTCAAGAGAGCCTATTTATCACCAAATCGTGAACCAATTTAAGGCCCTTATTGCTGGTGGTCACTTATCTGCTGGCACACCACTTCCTTCTATCAGAGTCTTATCAAAGGATTTAGAAATTAGTATTATTACAACACGAAGAGCCTATCAAGACCTGGAGGTGCAAGGCTTCATTAAAACCTCTCAAGGGAAAGGGACATTTGTCGCTGATATATCTGAGGATTTAAAACAAGAGGTCAAAGTAACCTCTGTCTATAACGTCTTAGAAAATGCTATTGATACCGCACTAAGCTATGACTACAGTCTAAACCAAGTTAGGAAGATTTTTCTCGAACTACTGGAATTGAAAGAGAAAGGAGATAATTAGCTATGAATTCGAATTCTCTACTATATATTGAAAATCTTGAGAAAGATGTAGATGATTTTCATCTTGGTCCAGTTAATTTATCAATAGAACCCGGAACGATCACCGCAGTAGTCGGAAATAATGGCTCTGGTAAAAGTACACTACTGAAATTAATCATGAATTTATTACAGCCACAAATGGGAAATATCAAAGTAAACAATATGTTAGTCCACGGTGATAATGAAAATTGGAAGCAGTTTGTTGCCTACCAGCCCCAAACCACTATAGGCTGGGATTCATTCACTGGTACGATGTTAAAGGATTTAATTGCCCCACTTTATCCAAATTGGGATGAGCGTCTATACCAGAAAATGATTGAATTATTTCATGTTCCAGTCGATAAAAGGTTTGGTAAACTTTCACAGGGTGTCCAACAAAAATTAAACCTTGCCCTAACCATCCCTAGAAACGCACCACTACTTATTTTAGATGAGCCTACCAATTTTATGGATATCCCATCTAAGAAATTATTAATCGATTTATTAGTAGATTGGATGGAGCCTGGCAATCGTTCCATTATCATTGCAAGTCATCAAATTGATGATATTAGGAAACTTTCCGATTACTTATTCGTACTACATAACGGGGAAGTAATTGGTAACTTTGAAAAAGAGGAACTAATGGAACATTATGCCCGTTATTGGCTAGCTGGTGCCGTTCCAGAAACCCCAATTCCTGGTGCCATATCACGTGAGGGGAATGTTTTAATTTCAGATAACCCATCAGAAACAGAACACTTTCTTGAAATGAATAACGTGAAATGGAATAACCGTAGTTCACTTGAAATGGAAGACATTATTACCCTATTACTAACAAAAAAAGAACTATAGGAGGAATAACATGGAAGTTATGCTGACCGTAGAAGGGTTAAGAAAATCCTTCAAAGACAAACAGGCTTTAAAGGGGATTTCCTTTGAAGTAAGGAAAGGCGAGATCATGGCCATCTTAGGTCCTAATGGTGCTGGTAAATCCACCACGATTAGAAATATTATGGGGATTATGTATCCCGATGAAGGATCGATTACGTTTCATAACCATCAAGGAAAAGAAATTCCTCGCAACAAGATAGGCTATTTGCCAGAAGAACGCGGGTTATACAAGAATGTGAAAGTCATGGATATTTTACTGTACTTAGCCGATCTAAAAGATTATCCACTAGATAAAGCAAAAGAACGGATTCTCATGTATTTGAAGAAATTTGATTTAGAAGGAAAAGAAAAGGTTTCAATGGAAGAGCTATCGAAAGGGATGGGGCAAAAGGTACAATTTATCGGTGCTATTCTCCATGAACCGGAACTCTTAATATTAGATGAGCCTTTTTCTGGTCTAGATCCTGTTAGTCAAGAGCTGTTTAAAGAAGAAATTCGTAGTCTTGCAGATAAAGGGACAGCAATTCTATTATCTTCTCACCAGATGAATCTAGTCGAAGAAATGTGTGACCGTCTCTTTATGATTCAAAACGGTCAGAAGGTTATCTATGGAACATTAGATGAAGTGAAAACGAAATATGCTAATTTTAAATGTACAATCCGTGGGAAAAATGCTCGCCAAGATTTAGAACGTATCCCCTCTGTTCAACGTGTAGAGGAGAAAGACGAAACAACCATTCTATATCTTGATTCAGATGTCGAGCCTACAAGCTGGCTTAAAAACTTGCCATCTGATTTAACTGTACATGAATTAAAAATCAATCGTATTTCTTTACATGAAATCTTCATCGATATTGCGACCAACAGGAAGTTAATTCAGGAAGCGGGTGATCTAGATGCGTAATTCAATGAAAGTAGCAAAATGGGAAATCAAGCGTAATTTAAAAAATAAATCATTTGTTATTGGTTTATTCCTTACACCACTATTAATTCTAGCGTTCGGATTTCTAGGAAGCCTATTTGGTTCTGATAGTGAATCAACTGAGGTAACTATCTTTGTTAATGATCAGATGAATGTATTTGATTTAATGGAAGAAACAGCTGACCAGTATGATTTAGATTGGGTATTACACCAAACCGATTTAACCGAAAATGAGATTCAAGAAGAGCTAGAAAATGGTGAGAATACCGCTTACATCTTTCTTAACTCGGAAAGCTTAGAGTCGGGCGCAATCCCTGTCTATACTACAGAGGATATGCCTTCAAGCTTTAGTAGCGAGGTAAATCTTTTAGCGGGACCATTACAACAGCAGAGAATTTCCAAGTTAGACTTAACAGATGAGGAATTAGCAATCATTTCAACTAGTGTACTGTTTGAAGAAGTAGCTGTTGATGAAATCATGACGGAAGATGGGCAGGAATCTGTGCTGGAAGATAATCCGTTAGAAAAAATTGTTCCGGGTCTCTTTGCAGGAATCATACTATTCTCCATCGTAATCACTGGTATGATGATTTTCCAAAGTGCTTCTCAGGAGAAAAAGGATAAAATTGCGGAGATTATTCTTTCATCCGTGACACCTAGTGAATTAATGAATGGTAAGATTATTGGTTATTTTGTTCTTGGTATTATTCAAGTGGTGGTATTGCTTCTATTTGTTGTACCATTTGCAGCATTCAAAATAGATGAGCCCGTAATGGAGTACTTATTAGTTCCGGAAACCTTGCTATTAGTGTTAATTGCAATTCTAGGTTATCTACTATTCGCATCCATTTTCGTTGGGATTGGTGCGACAATGGCTGATATGTCTACAAGTGGTAACTTCCAAGGGCTAGTCATGATGCTTCCATTCCTATCATTCGTGTTAATTGCACCAGTCCTTTCTGATCCAAGTGGCTTAGTTGCTAAGGTCGCATCATATATTCCATTCACCTCCCCAGGTGTTCTTATTATGCGCCTAACCGTATTAGAGGAATGGCCATGGATTGAAATCCTAATTGCTTTAGCTGTTCTGCTGATTAGCATCTTCGTATTTATGAAGCTTGCTGGTAAGATCTTTAAAGTTGGAATTTTAATGTATGGTAAAAATGCTACACCTGGCGAGATTTGGAAGTGGATTCGTTCTTAATTCACATATGAAGAGGCCAGACCTTATTAAATAGGGTCTGGCCTTTTTTAGTTTAATAAAACCTTTTATCAGGTACAGATAGATCATATAGATTCTCAAGAATTTCGCTTTTAAGTTCTACTAGCTCATCGTATTGATAATATATCTATTCATGACAGCTCATATTCCCACTCTTCTCTAGCAATCACATAAAGGGTTAGAAGAATATTCTCCCGCTCGGTAATAGGCTTACCATCAATGGCTATCCCTAATCTCGGAAGTAGCTTCTCTGCAAGATGGTTGGTAAGTTGTGCTCTTTGCACTACACTTACATTCAGGAATTTTCTACTGTAAGCTCGTAATAATTCCCATTCTTTATTTCCTATCGCACGCAATGCCCAGTCCTCAAGTTGCAAGCTATCCTTAGTTAGGCCACGTCTGGCAATTTCCTTATCTATTCTTGAGGTTCTTTCTTTTTTTACACCTCGCTCATGTACTACAATCGTACCAGCCACAATATCACCAAGCCGCTTATGTTTTGAATGAAAAAATACAAACATCATTCCTACAAAATAGCCAGTAGGTAGCATATCGATGATACGAAGGAGGTTTCTAATTAAACTAGATAAAAGTGTTAGACTATGACCATTTTCTTGGATGGTACGAATTCCTAGCCACTTTTTCCCAAGTGTTTTCCCACTGAAGAAATATTCCGCAAAAAAGAAGTAACCCCAGTTAATAACAAATACGATAGTAATTGCGATTGCAATTGGTAGCCAAGAATCCGAAAAGTAAAACATATCGGATAGGTTAGCGATGATGAAGATAAGATAGATGAGAAGATTAGTAACCATGATGAGCGCCTGGTCAATTAACATTGCAGCTGCACGACTACCTAGTCCAGCAACCTGATATTGAAGGGAAACAAATTGAGGTGTTTTTATTTCGACTTGTCCTTGATTCATCTTAATCCTCCTGTTGATGTTTCACTATTCTTTAAATTATAATTATAAACAAAGGAAATAATCTAATTAATGGATACATCACAGCCTCCCGTGATTGTGACAGAGCATTAATTCTATTATCTTTGTACATAACGTAACCAACAACCGTTCAGAAAGAAGGTTCTCTCTTTGGATATAAAACAATTTATTAAGCTCCATCGTGAGGAATGGAGACAGCTTGAGCAATATATCGGCCTATTAAGTAAAGGAAGAAAAAATGTGACGAGTAAGACGATTACCGAGTTTGATAGTCTTTATCAAAAGGTTAGTCAGCATCTATCGTATAGTCAGACCTATTTCCCTAATGAGGAAATTACCTTTTACATTAATGAGCTAGTCGGTAAATCTCATAACCTATTATATAAAAACCAAGTGACCAGCGGGAAACAGATTCGCGACTTTTTTTCCAAAAAGTTTGTCGGACTGTTATATGAGCAATGGAAATTCATCGTAGTTGCCGCTTTATTATTCTTCGCTGGTGGGCTTGCTGGCTTTCTTGCAATTGCTGATGATCCACTTCATTTATATTCTGTTCTTCCAGCAGAGGTCTCACAAAGTGTGGATCCGGAACGATTAGGTGAGGGGCACGAATCTGTTGATTCCTCCCTGATGTCAGCGGAAATCATGACCAATAATATACAGGTTGCCATTCTCGCATTCGCCAGCGGAATTACATTTGGTCTATTAACTGTATATTTAATGGTTTATAACGGCCTTCTTGTTGGTGCATTGGCTGGACTGTATTGGCATTATGATATGTCCTATGAGTTCTGGGCTTATATCGTACCACATGGTATGGTCGAATTAACCGCTATCTTTATTGCAGGTGGTGCCGGTCTCCTGATGGGGTATAAGCTCTTTGCTCCTGGTGCATATTCAAGGGGCTACCAGTTAAAATATCACGGAAAACGGTCCGTACAGCTTTTCCTAGGGACCGTTCCGCTGTTCATAATTGCTGGTATTATTGAAGGCTTTATCACACCCGCTGCTATTTCACTCGAAGCAAAATACATCGTAGCTGGAATCACCGTAGTCGGTATGATTGCTTACATCGCCCTAGGAAAAGTTCTACTTCATCCAAAACCTAAAGTAGGCCTTGATTCATAATCTGGATGTAATGGGAGACGGCATCTGTTGCTAGCCGCTCTTCCTTTGCTTCCACCATCAAAAATCCTCGCTTCTCCCATTTCACCTTTTGACGTTTCTTATATAGAATCTGCTGTTGAGCGACACCTTTGATCATGGCTTGATTTACATCATTCGGATTTTCTTTTGCCCGCTTTACTAACAACTCATCTTGTATTGTAACTAAAAGGAATAGATGACGTCTTTTAATTCCTTCAAAGTAGCCTAACGTGCGGTCTTCTTGAAGAAATGTTTGCATATCACTAAACAAGAGAATTAAACTTCGCTTTTTCTGTACTGCTTGTAAATAGTTTAATGCTTGAACATAATTCGATTCAACTGCATCCACCTTCAAATCATAGATTGCATGAAGTATCTTTTGTAATTGGGCCATCCCTTTATCTGGTGGTACAAAGACGGAAACATCTTTGGAGAAAGCAATCACGCCAACATAATCTCCATTACCAAGTGCAGCTGCAGCAACCGTAATGGAAGCTTCTAATGCCCTTTCCAGCCGATTCGCACTTTTCAATTCTGCCCCCATCATCCGTCCACAATCAATAAGTAGCATCACATGTTTTCCATGCTCTGGTTCAAATTCATTTGTCATGACAGACTGTAATTTAGCTGTCTGGCGCCAATTAATCTTTCTCGGGTCATCACCTACGACGTAATTACGTATTTGAGAAAATTCCCCTACACCACTTTTCCGTTTGCGAATTTTCATTCCTTCATGCATCAGATAGTGCTGGGCATCCTCCAAATACTTCTTCGTTTCCGTCAAATCCGGGATGACTTTAACCTCGTCTATGATTTCCTGAGCGGTTTGCTTCTGCCATAGTCCATAGGCGCTATAATAGCGCACATAGATTTTTTTCAACTCGTATAAACCGCGTACTGGGGCGATTACGTCATATGTTAAGGTTGTCGTCCCTGTTCCGGTTACTTCTCCCTTTAGCGGAAGTGAGGCTTGAAAGGATTGTGGTGCCCCATCAATCAATTGCATATTACAGCTTAAATCAGACTCGTTTCTCACTTCGATTGCTACCTTATATGGAAGGCCTCTTTCTAATTGCTGTGAAATGACCCTTGTAAATTCTAGTTGGCTTCGTTTTGGTGTAAAACATAAATCCAGTAAACTAGCTAGTAATACGAATACATTTAGTAGTATTACAGAGGTCCAGGATAGGCCAACAAGTGTTAACAAGATAATGATTAGGGAAAGGATGGCATATCCGACCAGGAACCTTCTTGTTGGTACAATCCCTCTATCTTGGAACAGGAACCGAGCCCACAAGTTCTTCAATAACTTGGTCAATGTTCACTCCCTCCAATTCCATATGAGGAGATAGCTGAATACGGTGTCTTAATGTAGGTTTAGCAATTATTTTGACATCGTCTGGTGTCACATAATCACGTTCTGATAAATAAGCCCAAGCCCTAGCAACCTTACCTAGTGCAATTGCAGCACGAGTACTTGCTCCAAACCGAATCGACTCCGTATCTCTTGTACGACGAACAATTTGCATGATATAGGATAATACGTCATCACTTAATGTAACAGCTTCAATCTCCTTACGAATGGCGAGAAATGTATCCATATCCATAATAGATTGAACCTCATCGATAAAGGTTTTATTTTCAAGTACATTTAATAAAACATTCGTTTCTTCTTCTAAAGAAGGAAATTGAATAAATAGCTTTAATAGAAAACGATCCTGCTGCGCTTCTGGAAGTGGATAAGTTCCTTCAAATTCAATTGGATTCTGCGTAGCCACTACAAAGAAGACCTCCGGCAATGGGTATGTCTCTCCCTGAATGGTAACCTGCTTTTCCTCCATCGCTTCTAACAGTGCGGCCTGTGTCTTAGCCGGGGTACGATTAATTTCATCCGCTAATAACACATTAGCAAAGATTGGACCCTTTAACGTCTGAAATGTACTATCCTTCATATTGTAGATCGTACTACCTGTAATATCGCTTGGTAGTAAGTCTGGTGTAAATTGAATTCGATTAAATTCTCCGCCCAAAAGGTTTGCAAGTGTTTTTACCATTTGTGTTTTACCTGTTCCTGGTACCCCCTCGAGAAGTACGTGGCCACCTGATAATATGGCAGATAATAGTAGGCGTAGATTCGTAGATTGCCCTAAAATACGTTTTTCATAGTTTTCTATTAAGGTTGTTAATTCATTTCTCATTCTGCCTCCACCTCTTTCCGTAAACGATCCATTCGTTTTGACCATAATAAGTATTCTTGCTTTGTTATATTCTTTCTATGAAGAACTGCCTCTATCTCACTAAAAAAGGAGGTCCATTCATCATCTTTTATCAAAGGTAGCTTGACAGCTAATACTTCCTCTAAGTCCTTCCATTCTTTTTGGTAGGAAATTCCCCATTTTTCCCGAAGTAATAAGCGTAAATAATCCGCTTGGCTATTCAAGGATTCCATATATGCCTTTCCTCTTTTATACCAGGCAGCTAGTGCTGTAATATGTTCATCACTAAAGCGAACATATTCCTCCCTTGGTGTCCGAATTGACCCAAATCGTTTCCCTTTATAAAGAAGCCACAATAGTGTAAAGAGAATAAGCTGGAAAGCTGCTACAAGTAGCCACATTGGATAAATGTCGTGCATTGCCTGAGATTTTAATGATCGATGGGTGTATTCATCAAAACGAATCTCCTCCCACTTCTCTTCACCTAATAGGCTTAATACAACATCGAGATTATTCGCTTCTAAAATATAGTGGTTCGTCAGCCAGTCCGGTGAATTTACTGCTATTAAATTTCCATTACCATATGAACGTTTTATTGCGATGACTCCTTGATCATCCTGCAATAGTATTTCATCGTTATTTTCCGGTAATATCCGTGTTTGTGTGTTCATGGTAGCTTCATATTCCGAACCAGAAGCATCTTCCATTATCACCGTTTCTCCCTCTACCATTCCATAGGTTGTACTTATTCCAAACATACCCTCCAAATTATTCTTGAAAAGAAGAATGGTATTTCCTGCTTCCATAAATGAAACATACTCATTCATGACAGCTTGATCTGAAATTAAGGTCGGCTCCACCATGAGGAGAAGCTGGTTTTCTTCCTCCACTAGTTGACTTGGTGATTCTTCCCACCGTTCAACGGAATCGATATTTTCATTTAAATAGGTATAAAAGCCTTTTACCCCGGTTGGAGATGGTGATGTCGATAAATAGGGCGGATATTCCTCCAATTTATTAGAACCGAAAACAAGACTAATGGCGATGAAAATAATTAAGAGTACAAAGAGCCAGCCCCATGTCTTCGTTATTGATTTTTGCAATATTGAGTGCCTCCCTTAGCCTTCTTCTTGTTTCTGTTCCGATGTTAAAACCCAACGCAACACGGATGATTTATAGGATTGATAGGATGCGCTATCTACTGGCTGCTCTCCATATACAACGTCATCAAAAATCCGGGCCAGCTTATAAAAGCTTTCAGCTCGACCCTTCTCCAGCTGTTTGATTTCCTCAAAATATTCCCAGTTTGTTTTTGAAATTCTTGCTTCAACATAGCCTCTTTCATGAAAATTAAGTAATAATGCTAAGAATAAATGTCGAGTTGCTACTTGAAGGTTGCCATTTTCCTCTTGTTTTTCCGCTTCCGATAAATGTTCTACATAAGACCAGTTCTTCTCCTGCTTACGATAGAGCTGACGATCACGATAATGAAGTTTTCTCCGGTAATGCCTAAGTAAGAAGAAAATAGCAAGGAGAACTAGCATGATTACAAGTATCGCTATAACAATTACTAATCCCGTAGCAAACCCATTAGACGCTGATATGGATCCAAAGATTCTGGATAGTAGCTCGTTGAACCATTCCACTACTGAATCCCACCATCGTTCTAGGAACCCGCGATTATCCTCATAATACTTCAAGTATTCTTCGGTATTTACTATTTCTTCTATTTTCTCTCTTGCTTGATCCAAATCAGTCATTTTTTATCACCTTAAGGTTAGGGATTATGGTTTAGTAGTTTCATAGTTATCAATCATTTCCATTAAGTCATCCCCATCATTTCGTAGCTTTAAGTCAAAATAGATTAACCCATAGCCTACAGAGAAGAACATCATGGTAATGATTGAAATGATATCGACAAGTATACTGTACAGCACACTATAGCCTAAAAGCAGTGTCAAGATTACTTCAAATACGGAACTTATTATCATCGAAATAAGAGCAATTACAACAAGTAAGCCAAAGGTTCTCCAAAAGTTCTTTCTTGTTAATTGCCAGCTTCTACCTAATCCAGGGGCGCACGGTTCCAATACGACAGCAGGTAGATAAAGTCCCCATCTAGTTAGTAGAAAAGCAACAACTACTGCTGCAGCTAGAAATAACACAACTCCCATAACTATCCCGATAATCGGATCAACCATTAAACCTACTGTTGCGATCATGACAATAATGAAAGTAGGGACGAAAATCAGTCCAAACCCGATAACACCGAATAAGAGTGAGCTACCAACAATCGGCCAAAATCTAGTAAGTGACTCTTTAAGAAGCGATCCGGCAGTAAATTCTTCTTGTCTTCTTTTTGCGTCTATCGCGAGTATGACCGCGGCAGTTGCTAATGGGTATAATACAAGTCCTCCAAGACCAATAATTATCGTACGTAAGTCGTCAAAGACAGTAGTGGTACCATATAATGCCTCATCTACCGTATTAACTAGCCGGTCTAAAAAGGTGGAGCCACTTGCCATATCACGAAAGAAGCTCGTTCCTGATACTAATGAAAGTAGTGCATCTAAAAGAATCAGTGGACCTACCATAATGAGGAAAACTAGAAAAAAAGTCGAAAAGTTATTTTTACTTATTCTAAACGTTTGGTCTAGTACTGTACCAAAGCTCTTCGGTCGTGAAAAATGTTCCTCCATACGCGCCCTCCTATATTTGAATTGCGAAAATATTTACATATACTTCTTATTTTACCATTATACGTTATTTTTTCGAGTGTTTAATTTTAGTTAAGTTGTTGTTAATTACAGTTTCAAGCTGAATTTTCCGGATTAGCGTACGGTTATTGCTTTTCAAGCTGAGAGAAATAGGGGGAGATCGCACTATAATTCCGATAATGTTTTGATATTGATTACCTGCCAATGAAGCAATTATATTCTAGGAGAGGGCTGATCTAGGGACTAGACACAACTGTTCCGGTATACAACAAGTTTGATAAGGTCAATTACTTTTCCCGTCGCTGAACAAAAAAAGCCTCATAGGGGAAATCAAACCCATATGAGACATCTTTTTTTACCGATTAATTGGAATATGGATGGTGAGCCTTGGTCGTTCATTAATGGGATGATAATCTGAGGGGTAGATTTCGACATGCTCTAAATTAATTTCGTCATTTGCACGATATCCATTTGATTCGATCCAACCATATATGTTCGTGTATGATCCATTCACCTCTTCTTCTGCTGTATGCTCATAGGACGCATAAGTTAAGGCAGGAACCGTTATTTGCTCCATCCCTTCCGGTAGCTGCCCATTTGAATCTGGCACTTTACAACATAAGTAATAGGTAAAGCCCTCTGAAGTGACATCATATGAAAGTCCTATTATTTCCGATTTATCCGCATCTTGAGGAAGCTCTCCTAATCGTTCACGGAATTCCTGCATAAAGGTTCTAATCTCTCCCGCTTGAGCTTGTTTAAAAGTCCCCTTCCAACACACACCAACCGCCGTAAACGCTTCTAGTTCTGTAACGAAAATACCCATCCAATCCCTCCATAGCCGTTATTTCCCTTTATCATAAAGTTATATTAAGAAGATTTCAACTATAAGCGTAAATCAGACCCAATATACGGTTAATCTGTATCGCTTCTACTTTATAGCCGTTTTGTTTTAGCCATTCTACTAGTAGTGATTGATTCGCATAATATTCATCTTCAATGGAATCCACCGCAATATGATTGCCAGCCTTCAGGAATTGGTTTAACACATTTTTTCGATGTATTTCATCTTGAAACATCAAATCAACAATACCAATTTGGCCATTAGGTTTTAGCACTCGTTTCATTTCTTTAAGGGCTAACAGCTTTTCTTCATCTGGAAGATGGTGTAAAGCATAGCTAGAAACAATAGCATCGACAGACTGATCCAATAATGGTAAAGCGAGAAAATGTCCATTTCGAGTCTCAATAGTTGGATGTTTTTCCTTACATTTCTCTAGCATTTTCTCTGACTGATCTACTCCTATCACCTTGTGGTTAGGAAGAAATTTTGCCCCTAAATTTCCTGTACCAATTCCAATATCAGCTACCACACTACAAGAACCTAGCTTCACTTTCTCGACTACAGCTTGAAGTCCTTCATCATAGCCTTCATGTACATTAAATACATGTCCTTCCTTTTTAATATGGTCATCATAATCCTTGGCTTGCTCGTTAAAATTCCATCGGTCTTGCCATTTCCCTCGGATTTCCTTCATATTCTTTAAATGAGCTGCTAGCTGATGAATCGCTTCAATCGAATCATTCTTCCAATTTTGCTCCAGCATTTCATCAATCGTCTCTATCATATCCCTCATCTCTAACCACTGTTCAAAAAGAGCCGATCGTTGAATGTCAAGATATTGTCTAATACTTAGATTAGGATCTTCTAGTATCGTTTTGATATCTTGCACAGCCACTCCTATCTCTCGTAATGCTAGAATCGTGCTTAATCTATAAAGGTCACTTTCCGAAAAGTAACGATACTGATTTCCCTCATCCTTCTTTGGTGTAATTAACCCCTTTGCTTCATAAAAGCGAATCGCCTTTGGTGTCGTATTTAAATACATTGCCGCTTCCTTGATTTGCATCATAAAACCCCCTCTTTATTCCACTATAAACGTTACCCTAAGGGGAAGGTAAAGAACTTTTTTTAAATAATGCAAAACCTCTGTTATAATGTTAGCGAACCCGAAAGTGAGGTAATACGATGAACGAGCATGTAAAAGAAATAGCGAATAAACTTCAGCAAGAATATGGCTTGGAGCAGTATGTTTTAAAACGTGAGCATATCTTCTCGGAAACAACACAGGAGAATCAGACGAATTACATACTCTCTTTAGAGTGGTTTCCAGTTCATCAGTCCGAAGAAAATGAAGAATATAATCCAGAGGGAACTGCAGTATTAGAGGTCAACCTTCATACGAACGAACTTAAACAGCTAATTTTCGTAAACGATGTATCCTATGCAACAGAAGGCATTTTCCCTCCTCCCGAAATAGAATCGGTGATTGAATGGGTGGAGGAAAAGACCGGGATGATGTTCGGTAGACAATTTAAGCTTGATTATGAAGACGGGACGGCATTTAGTTTCCAAGCTACAGTAGACAATATTGCCGTAGCACCTTCTGGTAATATCGATATTACCTTCAATGAAAACAATCAGCTAACACAGTTTTCAATAGATGGCGTTTTTCCTTCCGAAGAAGATATCGATTGGGAGCCCTTCTCCTTAATGAAAGAGGATTTAATGGAAAACATCAAGCAACAGCTAAAATTGATAGAAACACCAATTGAGGAAGAAGAAAAGTGGCTAAAGGTTTGGACAATGGATACAATTTTTATTCGTAATGATAAATCCAACATCATTTTACCTGCCTCCCTTTATCAAATAGATACTTATAAGGAGTTAAACGTACTCTTGGAATGGGCTAGCACTAGCCAAAGAGATTTCACACCTCAAGAGATTGATTTCTCTACAGAAATCTCTTACGAAGATGCAATGGCGAAAGTAAGGGTGAACCCATTAACAGACGATGAAATACAATCCACAATGGAGGAAACGAAAGACTTTTTGAGCAATCTTTATCCAGACGATTCTGGTAAGTGGACACTGACCGGTATGTACCCAGAAGGTAACTATATCATTACAGAATTAAAAATGGCAGCAAGCACACCATTAGATAGAAAATTAAAAGTAATTATCTCAAGAGATAGCTTACAAACAGCTAATTACTGGGATAGCAAGCTTTTATTTGAAGTGTTCGAATCCTATGCAAAAGCTGAAGATGTCACTATTTCACGTGATGAAGCATTCGACAAAATAATCAAACACGTGGAATTAACTCCTGTTTATGTAAAAGATCCTAATTCGGATTCCTATCACCTATGTGGAAAGCTTGACTGTGAAGTCGTTGTCATTGGCACTACTGGAGAAGAAGTACCAATTTTCCAGTTTTAAAGGATTTTAATCTCTTAGCGGATTTGTAGGCCTTCTTAATGTAGGAGGGCCTTTTATTTTTGGGGTAGGATTGAGGGGAGCGGTTAGCTTTATTTGCTGATGGTGGTTCTCTGTTACCTCCTTTGGCTTCTTATCCTCATAAAGGGCTCTGATGATGCTTCTCTGTTACCTTCTTCAGCTATTTCTACTTAAAAAGGGCTCTGATGACGTTCCTCTGTTACCTTTTTCAGCTTCTTTTCCTCATAAAGGGCTCTGACGACGCTTCTCTGTTACCTTTTTCAGCTTCTTTTCCTCATAAAGGGCTCTGACGACGCTTCTCTGTTACCTTTTTCAGCTCCTCATCCTAAAAAAGGGCTCTGACGATGCTCCTCTGTTACCTTTTTCAGCTCCTCATCCTCAAAAAGGGCTCTGACAGCACTTCTCTGTTACCTTTTTCAGCTTCTCATCCTAAAAAAGGGCTCTGACGACGTTCCTCTGTTACCTTTTTCAGCTATTTCTACTTAAAAAGGGCTCTGATGGCGCTTCTCTGTTACCTTCCTCAGCTTCTCATCCTAAAAAAGGAGTCCTCTGCCAAACCCAAGCTCAACTCACCTTCCATAATTTACATCATTTTGGAATATCATCTTGGAATAAATGCATGTAATCGTTTCAAACTAGTGTTAGGTAAGGGCCACTCACCCGATGGTTAGATCATGTATTGACATATATTCGAATTAATGATTAAATTAACTTATAATTTCAAAGGGGAGTAGCTTTAACAGTTATGTCGTCATTTCAGAGTATCTTGAATACTCTCGGCATTTCTGGCAACTCGGTGTTGTTAGCAAGACCTTTGCCGATTTGGTAAAGGTCTATTCTTTTTTAGAGGCCTTTACCATTTCAGGTGGTATTGAGCCTCTATTTTTTATGTTGGAAGGGAGAAAACTAACATGGAGTCAATTTGGTTAGAGTATGCCTGGACCCTGTTAATCTTGATTGGGTTAGAAGGGATCTTGTCTGCTGACAACGCACTCGTATTAGCTGTTATCGCAAAACATTTACCTGAAGATCAGAAAAAGAAAGCTATTAACTACGGTATTTTAATGGCATTCATATTCCGATTTGCTGCATTATTTGCTATATCCTTTATAGCTAATGTATGGCAAGTGCAAGCAATCGGTGCCGCTTATTTGATTTATTTAGGTTTAAAACATGTGATTCAAGATCATTTCGTTAAACCTAAAGGGGATAAAAAGGATCTGGAGAAGGAATCGGTTGGAAAAGGTTTTTGGCCGACTGTAGGTAAAATTGGTTTAGCTGACTTAGCATTTGCTATCGATTCAATTCTTGCTGCTGTTGCGTTAGCGATTGTTTTACCAGAAACAGGCCTAGGTCATTTCGGTGGAATGGATACTGGTCAATTCCTTATTGTCGTAGTGGCAGGTATTGCTGGATTAGTATTGATTAAATTTGCAGCTGGCTGGTTTGTCCAACTATTGGATAAACGACCAGGTCTAGAAACGGTCGCATATCTAATTGTAGCTTGGGTTGGGGTAAAACTTGCTGTTATTACATTAAGTCATGATAAAGTACACATCCTACCACACGATTTCCCACATAGCACAGCATGGACTTTTGTGTTCTGGGGAGTACTATTAGCAGTAGCTGTAATTGGATGGTTTGTATCCGGTAAAAAAGGTAATAAGGATAAAGAAGTATCTACTGAAGCTTAATTATTATCATTTCTCGAGGTTAAAAACGTGGATAACACCCACACAATACCATTAAATTTAAAAAACTCGTACCACTCATTCATGGTACGAGTTTTTGTATGGAACGTAACAAGCCTTCACTTTTACAGATCATCAAACCCATTTAAATCACTTGTTTTCGTGTACTGTCTTGATTTCTGCTCAAAGAAATCGGTTTTTGTCCCATCAATATTATCTACATATGCACGAATCCACTTCATTGGGTTTTCCACATTATCTGGATATATTTCGCTTAACCCGAGTAATCGGAGCATTTTATTGGCACGGTATTGAATATAGCCTTCCATTTGCTTCAAGTCCATGCCATCCACATCGGAAAGGACATAGTTCGACCATTCCATTTCCATATCCACTGCGACTTTAAATTCTTGATATACCCAGTCAATGAATTCTTTATTATTATGCTCTGGGTACTCCGCTAGTGTTGCCCGGAAAAGCTCCGAGATAAACTTGCCATGTTCTAGCTCGTCTCGATTGATATAGCTAATCATCGTCGACGTTCCTACCATCTTATTTTCCCTTGCAAGATGATAGAAAAAGGCAAATCCTGAGTAGAAGAATAACCCCTCTAAGAGCGATGTGTACACTAATGTCTTCAATATATTTTCCACAGTTGGATTCTCTACAAATTCATTATAGCCTGTAATTAACCGTTCATTTCGTTTTAATAAAATCGGATTCTTTCTTCCTAATTCGAATGCTTCATTCTGTTCTTTCAGTGTCACAACTGAAGAAAGCACATAAGAATAGCTTTCATTATGAACAGCCTCCTGCTGTGAAATCACCGCTAAAATGGACTGTACAGATGGATCTGTTGCATATAAGGATAATAACAACGCTGTCCTTGTTTGCGGGGCATCCAAGGTAGATAACAGACCAATTACTTTTAAGTAAGCATCCTGTTCTGCTTCTGTTAACATCGGAAATTGCTTTACATCAGAAAACATATTAATTTCATCTGCTTGCCAGTAATTCCCTACTAATCGCTTGTACATTTTATACCAATGTGGATACTTAATATCATTCCAATTGAGGATGCCACTGGATTTGCCACCAAATACTTTAGTCGCCTTATTCGGATTACGCGGCTCCATTGTTTTTGCTTTCTCAAGCAATACGTCTGACATACTGTAAAACTCCTTCCAGCCAACGGTCAATTTTGATTTCCTGTGAACCTCTAGGTGATTGCTCTATTTTTAACCCTTGCCACTTGCTTTCGTAAAATCGTGTTAGTTTATCAACAGCTTGGCAGAAGAACGGAAACTGTGTATCGCCTGTTCCAAACACCGCAATATTATCCGGTTTATAGCCTATTTCTAACACAAAGTCTTTTACCTCATCTGGTGTACTCCCATTATCCCAAGTGAAGGTCCCCATAAACATGACATCATAGTGACTTGGGTTGATCGGTGGATCAATGCCAATCCGATGCATGTCCACCGATGCTCCCTTAGCTATAAGCTTCTTCTGAATCAATTCTGCTGTTTCTTCTGTGTTGCCACTATAGGATAAGTATGCTATTAACATTCTCAACTTGAACACCACTCACATTCTTCCACATCATTGGATGTCGATCTCACATAATAAGTCGTCTTTAATCCTTCTCTCCATGCTTGAAGATGTAAATCAAGTAGTATACTCGCACGGATAGTATTTGGAACGTATAGATTAAAGGAGATACTTTGATCTATATGCTTCTGACGTGCAGCATTTTGCTTAACAGACCAACGTTGGTCAACGATGTAAGCGGAACGACGGTACACATCATATGTGCGATGATCTAATTCCGGTGCCGTCATCGGTATTTTAAAGTCCTTTTTCTCCTCATAATAAAATGGCTTGAAAATTGGGTCGATACTTGCTGTAGACCCAGCAATTAATGCGGTCGTAGAGTTCGGTGCGACTGCCATGAGATAACCATTACGAATACCATTTTTCATGACAGAAGATTTTAATTCCTGCCATTCCTCGCTCACATAGCCTTTTTCATCAAAATAAGTCCCTGTACTCCATTTACTACCAGCATATGCAGGATAACTTCCTTTTTCCTCACTTAGTTCCATACTGCTTCTAATCGTTAAGAAAGCAATTTGTTCATAAAGTTCATCAGCTAGCTGTACTGCTTCCTCGGATTCCCAGGCAATATGCTTTTTCGCTAATAGGTGGTGCCAACCAAAAGTCCCTAGACCGATAGCACGATATTTCTGATTGGTTGCTTGTGTCTGTAAAAGCGGCAATGTATTAATGTCAATAACGTTATCAAGCATCCGTACTTGAATTTTAATGAGTCGCTCTAGTATTTGATCCGGGACAGCCTTCCCTAAGTTGATTGAGCTTAAATTACATACAACAAAGTCACCTGGTCTATAACGCTTGATTAAATAGCCATTCTCATCGGTAAATTCTTCTAGAAATTCTGTTGGTGATTGGTTTTGCGTAATTTCCGTACATAAATTAGAACAATAAATGATTCCATTATGATTATTGCTGTTTTGACGATTTACTTCATCACGGTAAAACATAAATGGTGTACCTGATTCTAGCTGAACCATCATAATTCGTTTCATAATCGAGATTGCAGGTACTTTCTTTTTGGTAAGCTGATCATTTTGAACACATTCTTCATATTTTGTTCGCCATGTACCATTGCCTTTTTCTTCGTCATAGAAATCTTCTAAGGAATATCCCATTACCTCACGAACCTCGTGTGGATCAAATAAATACCAGTCACCACGTGCTTCTACCTGCTCCATGAATAAATCAGGTAAACAAACACCAGTGAAAATATCATGTGCCCGCATGCGGTCGTCCCCGTTGTTTAATTTAAGATCTAAGAACGCCTCAATATCCATATGCCAAACATCTAGATAGACAGCGATAGCTCCTTTTCGTGTACCAAGCTGATCCACACTCACTGCGGTATTATTTAATTGCTTTATCCATGGTACAACACCACTAGACATCCCTTTAAACCCTTTAATAGAGCTTCCTCTAGCACGAATTTTCCCCATATATACACCGATTCCGCCACCATTTTTGGAAAGCTTGGCAATATCAGTATTACTGTCATAAATCGATTGCAGACTATCATCAACCGTATCAATAAAACAGCTTGATAATTGCCCGTGTGTTTTACCAGCATTTGCAAGAGTTGGCGTAGCAACTGTCATATATAAATTACTTAATGCCCAATACGCTTCCAGTACAAGATCCAAACGTTTACTTTTATCTTCATCCTGCATCAAATGCATCGCGATTACCATCCAACGCTCTTGTGGTAATTCATATGTATTCTTATCATGATCTGTTGCTAAGTAACGATTTGCAAGTGTATATAGACCTAGATATGTAAATTGTAAGTCTTTTTCGTAATCCATATTCCCAGCTAATGTAATAATTTCATCTTTTGTATACTTTTCCAGTAAGCTCGGTGTATAGATTCCTTCTTGTATCAGTAGTTCAAGGAGTTGATAAAAATCTCCATATTTTAAGGAAGGACTATATTGACGGTTTTTAGCTGCATGGTAGTATAGTTTTTGTAAGTATAGTCTACTAGCTACAAAAGTCCAATCCGGATTGGCTTCATCAATATTTTCTAACGCTCTTCTGATGAGTACATCTATCGCTTTATCAGTTGAATAGTCATCAGGAATGGTTACATCGAATTCAGATATGTTGATTTTTAAGCGTTTTGTAGCAAAGTCTATCACTTGCTCTAGATTCACTTTACTACTTGGTTCTACTGTTATCATAATAATCCTCCTATAAATCAAATAAAAAACCGCTCACCCGAGGGATGAACGGCATAGAAAAAACGACAGAATCCATACAAAATCTATGTATATAATCCATCGTTTCATGCTCTTTCAACCCGAAGAAAAATGAAACTATAAGTTAATGGCAGGTCTCCTGGCTTGCGCTTCATTCTACTAAAGTCCTTCCCATATCTTTCCATGAATCGATATAGTGGATATCTTGTTCGTCGGCACTTACAGTTGCGGGGACAGCTCTAGACTTTCACTAGATTCCCTATTAAGACATGTGTGTCACCATTACTTACGACACTATATATGGTATTAATTTACATCATCATCACAATATATTGTATTATTACCCTATCATAGTTTAATAATTTTTGCAATCCTATTCTTGCTAGATTTCTAGAATTCATATAACCAAAATACCCTATGAACCTTCTCATCCATAGGGTATCCAGCATGTAAAATTTTTAATTTTTACTTACAATGCGATAATATTCTCTCGCTGTTAACAGATAGACAAGCAAATATAATACAGCAAAAATAATAATAACACCAGCTGTACACATAGCAAATAATCCCACGTTCGTTAAATTTAGAGCTTCCAGTAATTTCGTAATGACATTGAAAGCAAATAAAATATGGACTACTGCAGCAAATAACGGTAGGAAAAACACTAATAATACTTGACTGCGAATCGATTTCTTAATTTCAGCCTTGCTTAAGCCAACTTTTTGCATGATTTCAAAACGGTTCTTATCCTGGTATCCTTCCGAGATTTGCTTATAGTAAATTATTAATACCGTCGCCATGATAAATAGGGTACCTAAGAATATCCCTAAGAAAAATAGTCCCCCATATAGTGAGTAAAATATCTCTTTACTTTCCTCGGCACCTTCTGCGTGCCCAACCATTTTTGCAGCTTTTAATTTCTCAGTCAATTGACCTGGTAAGGCAATTTCATTATCTACGTCGCCATCTACATCGAACCCATAGTATACGTTGTAGCCTTCAGCATCAGTAGGATCGAGCTCACGAATGGTTTCTTCATCAGGAACAATGACGAAATTAAAGCTATCCAAAATCATGGCTGAAGCAATTCCATCTACCTGTAGATCAGGTAACTGCTCTTTTATGGTAAACGTTTGGTCAAACATCGTAATCGAATCTTGGATTTCTTCACCTCTAAAGGTGTATAAAAGCACTTCATCTTCAGCTAATTGCTCTGAACGATTTTCCATCCGATTATACTCACTTAAGGGAATGAGGACTATCATGCCTATGTCAGCACCGTAACCCATTCCAGCCCCACTTACGAATTCATTACCATTTTTGATTACTTGAAGTTCCTTATAGTAATAGTAATGTGGTTTTTCAATTGTTAGTGCAAGATCATTTGCCCCTTCCTGAATGAGTTCTTCCATTACTGCTAAATCTTCTGGTTGAACATCATACGCGGTAACGGCAATTTCTTTTGGATAACGATTTTTAATTAACTCCTCCATCCCGATATATAGGCAAACCGTTGACGATAACATAACAAGAACCATCGTAGATAGTACGCAAATGTTTGCCAGTCCAACCGCATTTTGTTTCATTCGATAAATCATTCCAGAAACACTAATAAAGTGGTTTGTCTTGTAATAGAACGACTTGTTCTTCCGAAGCATTTTGAATAATGCTATAGTACCTGCAGTAAATAAAGCATACGTTGCAATAATAACGAGTAATACAGCTAGAAAGAATTTGTTAAGAGCAGCTAAAGGTGACTCGGTCGCTAAAGCAATATAGTATCCAGTTGATAGTGCGATAATGCCTATTAGTACGATTAACCACTTTGTCTTTGGCTCTTTCTCGCCAACTTCTCCTCCCTTAAGTAGCTCAATTGGCTTAGACAAGTGAATATGCCTTAAGTTGTTTAACAAGGTTAGCAAAAATATCACACTAAAAAGAATGACCGTAATAAGTAATGGTTGCATAGAGATTACTGTGGAAAACGGTATTTCAAAGGTTAATAGCTTCATAAGTAATAAAAACATTAATCTGCTGACCACAATTCCTGTTATTAAACCTACTACTAGACTGAATACAGCTACATAGAAAGCCTCCCAAGTAATCATTTTTGCAATATGTTTTTTCTCCATCCCTAGAATATTATAGAGGCCAAACTCTTTTTGTCGTTGTTTTGTTATAAAGCTGTTTGTATAAAATAGAAAAATCACCGAGAATATGCCAATAATATAACTACCTAAAGTGAGCAATAATTGGAGAACCTCTACTCCCGGTATTTCTTCTAACCCCTGGTTCCCACTAATAAAAACCATCATGTAAAACATCGCAATCGTGCCAATACAGGTTAGGATATACGGAATATATGTTTTTCTATTCTTTTTCAAATTATTCCATGCTAACGTTGGATAGAAAAATCTACTCATATTCCACACCGCCTGTTGCGATAACATGGAGGGCATCTGATATTTTTTGATACATTTCCTCGTTCGTTAACGAGCCCTTATAAATTTGGTGAAATACGGTACCATCTTTTATAAAAAGAACTCGTTTTGCATGGCTTGCCGCTTTCGTACTATGGGTTACCATAAGCACTGTTTGCCCTTCATCATTGATAGTTGTAAACATTTTTAGTAAATCATCCGATGCACGGGAATCGAGTGCCCCTGTTGGCTCATCAGCTAAGATCAGCTTTGGATTAGTAATTAAAGCTCTGGCTACTGCTGCTCGTTGCTTTTGCCCTCCAGACACTTCATATGGATACTTTTCTAATATTTTGGTGATCCGTAGCTTTTGAGCAAGTGGTGTTATACGACTGCGCATCTCCTTATATGATTTACCAGACAAGACTAAAGGTAAGAATATATTATCTTGAATGGAGAACGTATCCAGTAGATTAAAATCTTGAAACACAAAACCAAGATTCCCTCGTCTAAATGAGGATAGTTGTTTATCTTTGATAGTAAGAATGCTTTTGCCTTCTAATAGCACATTCCCACTTGTCGGCTTATCTAAAGCTGCCAGGATATTTAATAGGGTCGTTTTTCCTGATCCTGACTCCCCCATAATTGCCACATATTCCCCCTCCTCAACGGAAAAGGATACATCGGTTAGTGCCTGAACATGATTACCCCCGAAACGTGTCGTATACACTTTCTTTACATTATTCACTTCAAGTATCGTCATTTCTTATTACCTCCACGTCTTATTTCATGCTCAGTATACCAACCATCAAACCGCGTTAGACATCGCTTTTGCTTACAATTCTGGTAGCAACCTTACGATAATGTAAGGTAACTATTCGATTTCAATATTAGCGGTTTTTAAATCGATGGACACTTTGGTGCCTTGTCCAATTTCTGACTCCATTTTCATTTGGTGGGAGAGTTTGCTTGTAATTTGCTTACACATATATAATCCAAGTCCCGTAGATTTCTTAAACATCCTACCATTGAAGCCGGTAAAGCCTCTATCAAACACTCGCGGTAGGTCCTCTGCCCGAATCCCAATCCCAGTATCTTGTATTACGAGCGTTTTTTCCTCGTTAGGATCCATATAAATGGAAACAGAACCTTCCTTCGTATACTTCAGGGCATTCGATAGAATTTGCTCAATGACAAAGAGAAGCCACTTTTCATCTGTTAGTACGTGACAGTTCAGTTCATCGAAATGTAAGCTAATCTTCTTTCGAATAAACAGCTTTGCATTTTTCCGAACCGCCTGCTTTACGATATCATCCAAGCTATATTCTCTCAGCTCTAAATCAGAGGACATCGTATCCAAGCGGAGGTATTGTAATACAAATTCCACATATTGTTCTATTTTAACTAGCTCCATTGATAATTCTTGGTGATGCTCCATTTCCTCTGTCTGTAAGATAAGCCGCATGGCCGCAATTGGTGTTTTAATTTGATGGGTCCATTGGGTAAAATACTCAATTAAATCGGTATGGCTACTATCGGCTCTATGCTTACTATCCATATTTTCTTGATAGAGAAGTTGGATGATCTCCTGGTATGTTGCCTCCAACGTATCTTGAGGTGTTGGTAGCTGTTCCAATTTTACCGTGATAGTGTTATGCAGTTCCTTAAGCTTGTGATAATGTTTATAAAACTTGGCAAAACCAATGACCAAGACAACGATTCCGATATAGAAACAAAGTACGGCAGAATAGATTACCGGTTCTAGAGATTGGTTGTATAAATAATTTACAAAGAAGAAAATAAGGGTAATGAGTAAAAATAGGACGATATAAAACTTTCTATACTTTATGTACTGAAGAAACAATTTAAATTTAGATTGATTCATCTTATTCCACCAAATATCCTATCCCTTTTTTTGTTATGATAAAGTCGATGAGACCTACACGCTCTAACTTCTTTCGTAGTCTCGTAACATTTACGGTAAGTGTATTATCATCGATAAAGCTATCTGTCTCCCAAAGTCTTGTCATCAAGGCATCCCTAGAAACGGTTTTCCCCTTACTCTCTAATAAAAACTGTAGTATTTTTAACTCGTTTTTAGTCAGATCTATCTTTTGACTATCATAGGTCAGTGTCCCATCACTTACATTCACAATAGCACCTTTATGCTGAAGCAAATTCGTTTGCCCAGTAAAATCATACGTTCTTCTCAACATTGCTTGTACTTTGGAGGTTAGGACATTTAAGTCAAATGGCTTGGAGATAAAATCATCCCCACCCATATTCATAGCCATGACAATATTCATATTGTCAGATGCAGAAGAGATAAAAATGATTGGTACTTTGGATACTTTACGAATCTCACTGCACCAATGAAAGCCATTGAATGATGGTAGTGAAATATCTAGTAAAATTAATTGCGGATCTATTGAAACAAATGATGCCATAACATCATGAAAGTCGGTTATATATTCTACTTCGTATCCCCAAGATGTTAAATGCTTTTTCATTGAACGAGCGATTGTCATATCATCTTCTACAATTAGAATTTTGTACATAACAGATTTTCCCTCCCCTATTCCATCGTTTCTAAACTAATTAAAAGTATACAACGTAGTCCCAGATTATCCCAATAGAATTGGAAGTTGGTAGGTTTATTCAGTAAAATAATAATAAATAGGTGAGGATGGTGAACCGATGGAGAACATAGTTGATTTAATTCGCTCTGCTTCTTATACACTCTTTTTTACTGGTGCTGGCATGTCCACGGAAAGCGGACTTCCTGATTTCCGCTCAAAGGATAGAGGATTATGGTCCAAATTTAATCCAGATGAACTAGCGAATGTCCAAGCATTAGTGCATAACTTTCAGGAATTTACGGAATTCTACCAATTCCGCCTTCGAGAGATAACAAAATACAAGCCACATGAAGGGCATCATATATTAGGCCGCTGGGAGCAGCAAGGACTTGTTAATGGCATCATCACACAGAATGTCGATGGCTTTCACCATGATGCTGGGAGTCATAATGTGATGGAGCTTCATGGAACATTTCGGAAGTTTTTCTGTAATCAATGTAAACGAGAGCAGGTCAGAGAGCGGTATATCAATGGGGAGCATCATTGTGCGTACTGTAATGGTCCCGTTCGACCGGGAATTGTCCTTTTTGGTGAAATGCTTCCAGAGGATGTTTTCTACAAGGCGGAGATAGAAACAAGTAAAGCCGATTTATTTATTGTCTTAGGCTCCTCATTGACGGTGAGCCCTGCTAATATGTTCCCCATGCTTGCAAAAGAGCACGGTGCAAAGCTAGTTATTGTAAATCGTGAGCCAACACCAATGGATCATTATGCTGATTATATTGTCCGGGATAAGAGTATTCGGGAATTTTTAGTTGAGGTGGAAGAGCGGTTGTAAGTAGGAGGGGTGTGGGGATTTGATTCGCGCGGGGGGCTCCTGGTTCGCGCGGGATTCCCCTAAATTCGCGCGGGATTCCTCCCGATTCGCGCGATACTCTTCCTGATTCGCGCGGGATTCCTCCAAATTCGCGCGGGACTTACCTAAATTCGCGCGAGATTCCTCCTGTCGCGCGATTTTTCCACTGACTCGCGCGTTTTTCTCCCTTGCTCGCGCGAGTTTCTTCCTTGCTCGCGCGAGTTTCTTCCTTGCTCGCGCGATTTCGCGCGAGGTCACCCTGATCCGCGGGAGATTCTCCCTGGTTCGCGCCGGATTCCTCCTGATTCGCGCGGGACTTACCTAAATTCGCGCGAGATTCACCCTGATTCGCGCGGGACTCCCCTAAATTCGCGCGAGATTCCTCCTGTCGCGCGATTTTCTCCTTTGGTCGCGCGATTTTCCTCCGGGCTCGCGCGATTTTCTCCCTTGCTCGCGCGGAATTCACGAGCCCCCGCGTTCTCCACCCAAAAAACGCACAAACTACTCCTCTCTCCATACAACTAATCTAACACCAAAAAAAACAGGAGCGAATGATGCTCCTGTTCTACTTGAATCACCCCAAAACGGCGCGGTCACTTTCAAACTGTGCTCCGCGTATTCGTTGGAATTCCCTTAATAAATCTTCAATTGTTAGGTTTTGTTTCTTTTCATTGTTAATGTCTAAGATTATTTGGCCTTTATCCATCATGATTAATCTGTTCCCTAAATCAAGTGCCTGTTGCATATTATGGGTAACCATTAAAGTGGTGAGCCCATGTTCTTCTACCACTTCCTTCGTTAAGGTTGTGATTAGTTGTGCTCTTGATGGATCGAGGGCTGCTGTATGCTCATCAAGTAATAAAATCTTTGGATTTGTGAAGGTGGCCATTAATAAGGATAATGCTTGGCGTTCTCCCCCTGATAATAGCCCGACTTTCGCATTTAAGCGGTCTTCTAATCCTAGGTTTAGTGTTTTTAGATGCTCTTTAAAGTCTTCTCTACGCTTTTTGGTTACTCCCCGTCTTAGTTTTCTTTTCCGAATTCTCGAGTAGGCCATCGCTAAGTTTTCTTCAATCGTCATAGAAGGTGCCGTACCTGCCATAGGATCTTGAAACACGCGCCCAATGTATGCCGACCGTTTATATTCTGGAAGCAGTGTTACATCTTTATTCCCAATGACCACTTCCCCGATATCTGGCATGAGATTACCTGATATTACATTCATTAAGGTTGATTTTCCAGCACCATTACTGCCAATTACAGTGACAAAATCTCCCTCTTCTAATGTTAAATTAATTCGTTGTAATGCTTTCTTCTCATCGGGGGTACCTTCATTAAATGTTATTGCGACTTCCTTTACATGTAACATATTAAGCCCCCTCCTTTAATCCACTTATGGCGGCACGTTTTTTGATTCGCCGCTTCTTTTCCTTATGAGCTTGGAGTATTTTCGGTGTAATTAATGCAACGATGACAATAAATGCCGTAATCAATTTCATATCACCGGTATCTAAAAAGTCTACGCGAAGTGCTAACGCAACCACGATTCGGTACACAATTGCACCACCAATTACGGCGATTGTTGCAATTGCAATAGTCTTCTTACCAAATAACGCCTCCCCGATAATAACCGAGGCAAGACCAATGACAATCATCCCAATCCCCATCGAAACATCTGCAAAACCACCAATTTGCGCAATCAATGCTCCACTAAGTGCTACCATAGCATTGGAAATGCCGACTCCTAACACGATTAAATTATCGGTATTAGCTGATAGACTTCTAATCATTCGTTTGTTGTCTCCGGTTGCTCGTAATGCTAATCCTACTTCCGTTTTTAAAAAGGCATCCGTCAATAATTTTATTACTAACGTTACGATTATCATTACGAGTACAATAACCCATGTTGCTGGTGCACGTCCTGACATAATGGCTGTCCATATTCCATTGAAAAAACTATCCATACTAGCTGGCCAAATATCTCGAAGCTGTGAGAATATGGTTGGCTGATTATGCAAGGATACTGTCGGCTGCCCCATAATTCGTAGGTTTATAGAATACAAGGCAATCATCATCAAAATACCGGATAATAAAGCGTTTATTTTCCCCTTTGTATGCAAAAGGCCTGTTAAACAGCCAGCGATAAAACCAGCAATGATTGCAAGTAAGGTAGCCACGATTGGTGATACGCCGTTTACAATCGAAATGGCAGCAACACCTGCACCAGTTACAAAACTACCGTCTACTGTTAAATCAGGAAAATCTAATACCCGGAAGGTTAAATATACCCCTAAAGCCATAATGGCATAAATAATCCCAGACTCAACAGCACCAAATATCGATATAGCCACGATTCCTTTACCTCCTTTTCCACCTACTTACATAAAGTGGAAATAACTCACGCATTAGAATAGAGAAGCAGGCCAATAGCCTGCTTCCAAATGGGTCTCATTATCGGGTACATTGCTAACAAAATGATTACTGTGTCTCTTTAAATTGAGCAGTTGCATCCCATTCCGCATTCCACTCAACACCTTGCTCCTCTGCAGCATCTTTATTAATAAATAATTGAATTTCTGGCGGATACTCGGCTGGGATGTCTTTTGTAGACTTACCGTTCTTCAAAATTTCAACAGCCATTTCCCCTGCCCGCTTCCCAATTGAGTAATAATCAATTCCAAATGTAGCAAATCCACCCTTTTCTAAGGAATCTGGTTCCCCTACAACTAAAGGAATATCTTGTTCATTGGCAACCGCTACTACACTTTCCAGTGCAGATACGACCGTGTTGTCGGTCACAATATAGAATAAGTCAACGTCATTTACTAATGAGGTTGCTGCTTGTTGAACTTCAGATGAGTTCGCAACCGTACGTTCTACAAAGTTTAAAGAAGTTCCCTCACCAGCCGCTTGGACTGCATTAATTTGTGTCACAGAGTTCGATTCCCCTGCATTGTAAATCAATCCGACTGTTGAGTCTGGGAAGTATTGATCAATAAATTTCACTGTTTCTTGGATTGCTTCGGGATGTAAATCGGTTACCCCAGTAATATTTTCCCCTGGTTCATCCATTGCTTCCACTAATCCTGACTCTACCGCATCTGTAACAGATGTGAAAACAATTGGAATATCCCGTGCATCTTTTGTTGCTTCCAGCGCTGATAATGCTGCAGGTGTTGAATTTGCAAAAATTAAATCCACATCATCTGCAACAAAGCCATCTGAAATTGGCTTTAAATTATTTTGATCTCCTTGGGCACTCCGAAAGTCATACTCCACTTCTAACCCGGCTTCCTCTAGCGCTGCCTGGAAGCCTTCATAGGCTCTATCCAACGATGGATGCTCCACTATTTGCGATGCACCAATTTTGTATGTATCACCGCTTCCACTTGTACCACATGCAGCTAAAACTACTACACTAATTAATGCTAAAACGATTAACTGAAGTCCTCTTTTCACTCTCTACTCCCCCTTAACCCTTCTAAACTTAAAGTATAATTTGAGAAATTATAACATACTGAAAACTTTAGTCAACCCTATTTTTTTGATAATTCATTCAATTTGTAAACGCTTACTATTTAGGGGGGGGAATTTCACTACGTTCCCTTAATTACCCCCCTAGAAATGAATTACCTTTTCAATAGCTTTTGTGATTCGCTCAGCTGTTGGTAAATAATGGTTCTCTAAGCTAAAAAACGGGACTGGGACATCAAAACCGGTAACCCTCTCCACAGGTGCCTTTAAATACAGGAAAGCTGTATCATTGATAATCGTAACGATATCGTTGCTAAGTCCACCTGTTCTTGGTGCTTCATGTATCACAACTGCTCGCCCGGTCTTTTGCACAGATTCAGCAATTAGTGCCTCATCTAACGGGTAAAGTGTACGAAGATCAAGTACTTCACATCTAATACCATCTTCACCTACTTGTTTTGCAGCCTTTTCAACTAAAGGGACCATAGCTCCCCATGTAATCAAGGTGACATCATTACCCTCGATACGCCTTTTCCCTTTCCCTATCTCAACCGTATATGCATCAACTGGTACCTCTTCCCGAAAGGAACGATAACTATGCATTGGTTCCATGTACAGCACTGGATCCGGATCCTCTACCGCTGCTATTAACAATCCCTTTGCATCATACGGTGTTGCCGGACAAACTACTTTTAGCCCTGGCATATGAGTAAATAAGCTTTCCGCACTATCCGAATGAATCTCCGGCGCTCTTACTCCAGCACCATACGGGGCACGAATGACCATCGGCACGGAATATCTCCCCATTGTACGCGAGCGAATTCGCGATACATGGGTCATAATTTGATCATAAGCTGGGTAGATAAAGCCCATGAATTGAATCTCTGCTATCGGTTTAAACCCATTAACCGCTAATCCGACAGATGTACCGATAATGCCAGATTCCGATAAAGGGGTATCGATGACACGATCTGTTCCAAACGCTTCCTGTAATCCATCGGTAGCACGAAACACTCCACCATTCTTACCAACATCTTCTCCCAAGATCAAGCACATTTCATCTTGCTCTAATACTGTCCTCATCCCTTCGTTGATGGCTTGAATCATTGTCATACTTTTCGTTGCTGTTTTTTTCGCTTCTGTAAAATCTGTTGTCATTTTACTCACCCCTTAACAGCTGAAGATAGGAATCTCTTTGTGTAGCCAATGAATGAGGAAGCTCTGCAAATACATGATCAAACAAATCCTCCACATTAGGCTTCGGATATGTTTCCATTGCTTTAACTGCTGCTTCAATTTCCTCTTCTATCTTTGCTTGAGTGGATTGGATATAAGCATCCTGCCAAAACCCTTCATTTTTCATAAACCGTTCCATTCGGACAATCGGATCGACAATTTCTGCTCCCTGCCCCTCTGGACGATATTTCGTTGGATCGTCTGCAGTGGTATGTGCTCCTGTTCTCCAGGTTACAGCTTCAATCAAGGTTGGACCGCCACCATTTCTAGCTCGCTCTGTGGCACGTTGCATTTCAAAATAAACCGCAAAAAAATCATTTCCATCTACCCGTACACTCGGAATCTCATAAGCTACTCCCTTTTGGGCAATTGTCTTCGAGTTCATTTGTCGTTCAAAGGGCACAGAAATGGCATAGCCATTATTCTGGTTGAAAAATATCGTTGGTGTTTGAAAGACACTTGCGAAATTCAATCCCTCATGAAAGTCTCCTTCTGACGTTGCTCCATCACCAAAATAGGCAATCGCGATATGTTGTGTCCCCTTCCGCTTTTCAGCCCACGATGCACCAACCGCATGGAGGAGTTGTGTTGCTATCGGGACAGCTGCTGGAAAGATATGTTTCCCTTCTGGTGGGACACAGCCCTCCAACCGTCCATTCCAATATAAAAATGTCCGGGTCATGTCCGCCCCAAAGGTTAACATCGCACCATGATCTCGATATGTAGGAAACAACCAATCATTTTCTCGCAATGCCAGTGCACTTCCCACCTGTGCCGCTTCTTGACCTTCAAACGGAGGATATGTTCCAATTCTCCCTTGTCTTTGCAGGCTTTTGGCCTTTTTATCAAATGTGCGAATTCGATACATATGGTAATACGCCTTCTGAACAAGCTCCTCTTGTATCAAGGATTTACTCGTAACATCGAGCAAATTGCCTTGGTCATCGATTACTTGCTTTAATGGATAAGCGTTCTCCATCCAATAACCTCCAATACTAGTCTAGTAGAACCAGAGTTATATATATCATTTAAAAATATAACGTTATTTTAACGTAATTTTATCATTATGTAATGTTCCGGTCAATCAATTATTATAAAATATAAATTTTTCAAACTACTCTATCTTGCTAATCGCTTCCAATTGCTTCAGTCCAGACTTTAGCTGATCTTTCGCCTCCTCCATCATGGTCTCTATTAATGTTCTTACACTTGGGATATCTTCTATTAATCCCGCTACTTGACCACCATTAATAAACCCCCGATCCAAATCACCATCAAGCGCACCGATTACATGGTGTTCTTCACTTGTTAGGCTGGCAAACTCCTGCAAGCTAACACCGTTTTTCTCTTTTTCTAGTAGACTTCTGACATAGGATGTACCGATTACACGTCTTAATCTATTAAAGCTTCGCCCAATAATAATCGCATCCGTACCATTTGCTTGAAGTAGTTGGGCTTTATAATTTTCATGAAAAGGTGCTTCCTTAGTAGCAATAAAGCGTGTGCCAATTTGAACCCCTTCTGCCCCTAACATTAGAGCTGCTGCCAACCCTTTCCCATTACCAATACCTCCTGCAGCGATGACTGGTATGGTAACCTTTTGGACGACTTGTGGAACCAATGTAAAGGTAGTAAGCTCTAGTGCCGAGTTAATTCCAGCTGCTTCAAATCCTTCCGCTACTAGAATATCTGCACCTGCTGCTTCCGCTTTTTGGGCATGCTTTACGGAGGCGACAATTGCGATAACGACTTTCCCATGTTCATGTAGCTTCGGTATATAGGGGGCTGGATTTCCAGCTGAAAGGGAGATCACTGGTATATCATGTTGAATACTTAGTGCTATTAATTCATCAACAAATGGCGATACTTGCAGTGCAATATTAAGGGCAAATGGCTTATTGGTTAATCGCTTCGTATCGAGGATTATGTTTTCTACTTGCACTGGTGTCATCGTGCCACAACCAATCGTCCCTAATCCCCCTGCATTCGAGACCGTAGCAGTGAGCTGTGCATTTGAAATATTTCCCATGCCCCCCTGGATAATCGGATAGGAAATAGTTAAAAGCTCAGTTACATTGTTCATCACTATACCTCCTATTTTCCTTGGAACTTAGGTGTTCTTTTTTCACTAAATGCTTGTAATGCTTCTATTCTATCCTCTGTCGGTATCGTGTGCTCATATGCTTTTGCCTCAATATCGAAGCCCGTTTTCAAGTCTGTATTCATGCCAACCGTTATCGCATATTTTGCTTGTGTTACAGCAATCGGCCCATTTTGAAGCATGCGATTGGCTAACTTATTACATTCATCTAACAAAGAATCCTTCGATACCACTTTTAGCAAAATGCCAAGTTCCTTTGCCTCATCGGCTGTAATCTTCCTTGCAGTAAGAATCAGCTCCTTAGCTCTCATCTCCCCAATTAATCTAGGTAAGCGCTGTGTTCCACCAGCACCAGGAATGATTGCCCAGCTTGTTTCCGTAAGACCCATTTTCACCTCATGTGCCGCAATCGCAAAGTCGCAAGCGAGCATAAGCTCAAATCCACCACCAAAGCAGTAACCATTTATCGCAGCAATAGTTGGCTGTGGGAGATTAGCAATTCGCTCAAAGCAATCACGAATCGCTTTCACATTTCGTCTTACTTCTTGTTCGGATAACGATTTTCGTTCTCTCAAATCGGCACCTGAACTAAATGCCTTATCACCGGCACCGGTAATAATAACCGCTCTAATTTCATGATCCAGATGGATTTGGTTTACGATCGTCATTAGTTCTGTTAGCATTTGGTAATTAAAAGCATTTAAGGCATTTGGACGGTTTAACGTAATGTAGGCGACATGGTTGTTTTTTTGGAAAAGAATTGTTTCCATTTGTTTCTCCTTTCGAGTGGTGCTATTCTATTTATATTTGGATGATTCTTGGAGGATTCCATTCACACCCTGTTTGTTTTTTGCATGCTTATACTCCTTCTACAATTACCGAGATACCCTGCCCTACACCAATACACATCGTTGCTAACCCATAGTGAACATTTCTCCGTCTTCCCATTTCATGTACTAGTGTCGTTAATATACGGGCACCACTTGCACCTAGCGGATGACCAAACGCAATAGCCCCACCATTAACATTTACCAATTCAGAATCTAGTTCTAACTGATGAATGCAGGCAATAGATTGCGAGGCAAATGCTTCATTTAATTCTACTAATCCAATATCCTGTACGGTTAAGTGGGCACGTGCCAGCGCTTTTCTCGTAGCATGAATTGGGCCTAGTCCCATCACCGCTGGCTCAAGACCTGCTGTTGCACCCGTTACATAACGGGCTAAGACGTTAAGGCCTAATTCCTTTGCTTTACTTGCACTCATTAATAAAAGTGCAGAGGCTCCGTCGTTAACCCCAGAAGCATTTCCAGCTGTGATCGTACCACTTTCAAATATTGGCTTTAGCTTTGCCAGCTTCTCCAAGGATGTATCTGGGCGGGGATGCTCATCTTGTTCAATGCGAATCTCATTCCCTTTCCTATCGTGATAGACAACCGGAACTAATTCTCGAGAAAATCGCTTTTCTTCTACTGCCTTTTTAGCACGCATTTGACTTTGAAAGGCAAATTGATCTTGTTCCTTACGACTAATTCCATAGCGTTTGGCTACATTTTCAGCGGTTTGTGGCATGGAATCGGTGCCATATAATGTATCCAGCTTAGAATTGATGAAACGCCACCCTATGGTCGTATCATAAAGCTCCATATTTCCCCTTGGAAAATCTTTGTCTGGCTTTGCCATAACGAGTGGTGCACGGGTCATGCTTTCCGTGCCACCAGCAATGAAACAATCACCTTCACCTACCGCTATTGCTCTAGCCGCATACATAACAGCATCTAGTCCAGAACCACAAAGACGATTAATCGTGGTACCACCAACTTCTACTGGAAGACCTGCAAGCAAAGCAGCCATTCTGGCCACATTTCGATTATCCTCCCCAGCTTGGTTAGCATTTCCTAAAACGACCTCTTCAATATCTGCAGCAGGCAAATTGGGATTTCTCTCCACTAGTGCTTTAATTACTACAGCTGCTAAATCATCTGGCCGGATATCCTTTAATGCTCCCTTATACCGTCCAATCGGCGTTCTAACTGCATCCACAATTACAACTTCTCTCACTTTTTCACCACCTCACCATCCGTAGAATAATCATAGACCCCTCTACCAGTCTTGCGCCCCAGTCTACCGGCCTTCACATATTGCTCTAATAATGGTGCAGGTCGAAACTTTTCTCCTAATGTTTCATGAAGATACTTTAAGTTATGGAGCCGTGTGTCCAATCCAACTAGATCGCCAAGCTCCAGTGGCCCCATTGGATAATTCAATCCTAGTTTTATCGCTTTATCGATATCTTCTGCACTAGCAACACCTTCTTGAAGCATGTAGAAGGCTTCATTTCCAACCATCGCACTAATCCTGCTTGTCACAAAGCCTGGAAATTCATTCACTTCAACGGTTTCCTTATTCATACGTTCTGCAACTTTCCGAATAATTTGCACCGTTTCCCTGCTTGTTTCTAGTCCCTTTACGATTTCAACTAGCTTCATTCGATGAACGGGATTAAAAAAGTGCATAGCTGCCACTTTTTCGGGTCTTTTGGTATAGGAGCCTAATTCTGTTGGGCTGATGGTTGAGGTATTCGAAGCGATTACGATATCGCTTGGTGCATGCTGATCAACGGTTTCTAACACATGCTTTTTTAACGCTCGTTTTTCCGGAACTGCTTCAATGACCAAATCTGTGTCACTTACGGTGTTGACGAGGTCTAATGACGTATGTAGCTTGGAAAATAGTTCGTTTGTTACTGCTTCGGATAGTTTATTTAAGGTGACTGCTTTTTCTGCAAGACGGGTTAATTCGTTTAGGGCACTCCTTAATTGTTCCTCGGATATGTCAACTAGTGTCGTGCGTATGCCAGCCAGTGCTGAGACATAGGCTATACCTCTTCCCATCACACCTGCTCCTACGACCGTAATGTTTTCTATCGTCATGTGTAAGCATTCCTTTCTCATAATTATTGCCTAGTGGATATAATAGTGGTCATGCCTTATCTGACCAAATACACAGAAGAAACCAGAGGGAGGATAGGTGACCCTATTCCCTCTAGCTACGTGGCGTAACCTCCTGTAGCAAGGTATTGGCAAATTCCCCCGATGGAAGCCTAGCTTATTCGCTAACGGTAAGAGGAAGCGCCAACAGACATCATGCTTTCTCTATAATAAGTAACATGTAATCGAGCAAAGGCGTATCATTAGCTATTCTTACACACCAAATGGATTTATCGGCTTTGGTCCGTAATAAGATAGGACACTTTTATCCTCCATATATAAATCAAGTGTTTCAACGGTTAATTCTCTTCCAAATCCTGATTGTTTGTACCCGCCAAATGGTGTTCCTGGGAAGGCGGAGAACGGGCTGTTAATCATGACAATCCCCGCTTGAATTTGATGGGCTACCCTAGTTGCTCTCGCTTGATTCGTCGTCCAAACAGCAGAGCCTAGTCCATACTCTGTATCGTTCGCTTGCTTTATTACGTCACGCTCATCAGAGAATCTCTCTACCACCACGACAGGGCCAAATATTTCTTCACGAACGACCTTCATATCTGGTGTTACATTCGTAATAATAGTTGGTTCATACCAGTAGCCATTTTCAAAGCCCTCTATCTTCCTCTCTTTTCCACCAGTTACAATGGTTGCCCCCTCTTCACGGGCAGATTGCACATAGGAATCAATCTTTTCCAACTGGCTACGACTTATGATGGAACCGATATGGGTAGCCTTATCAAATGGGTCGCCGAGCTTTAATTTCTCTGTTCTTGTAACGAACTGCTCCATAAATTCATCATAGATGGCTTCATGAACGAATAAGCGTGATCTTGCCTCACAGGACTGACCGGTATTAAAAAAGATTCCAAATAGAGAGCCTGCAACAGCCGCTTCTAAGTCCGCATCTTCAAAAACAATGCTCGGTGATTTCCCACCTAGTTCAAGTGTTAAACGCTTTAACGTACTAGCAGCCTTCTCCATAATGTCACGACCAGTTGGTGTTGAACCGGTGAATGCCACCTTATTGACGTCCTTATGGGTTACTAAATAATCTCCCACAACGTGCCCGGCACCAGGAATGGTATTTACTACTCCTTCTGGTACGCCTGCTTCATGACAAATCTCATTTAATAGAAGGGCCGTTATTGGTGTTAAGCTTGCTGGTTTTACAACAACTGAACAACCAGCAGCAATAGCAGGGGCAATCTTCCACGCAGCCATCATCATCGGATAATTCCAAGGAATAATCTGTGCACAAACGCCAACAGGCTCTTTATGTGTATAATTGAAAAATCCATTCGGCATATTATTTACCGTTCCTCTATGTCCAACAATTGCACCAGCATAAAATTCAAAGTCTTCGATGGCTTGATTAATTTGCACTTGTGCAGCACCAAGCGATTTTCCACTATTTAACACCTCAAGCTCAACAAGCTCCTGGAAGCGACTACGCATTATTTCCGCAATTTTATTTAATACACGGGCACGCTTTCCTACTGGATATTTACGCCATTTTCCATTGTCAAAGGAATTTCTCGCAGCTTGAACCGCTCTTTCTGCATCTTCTATTTGAGCCTTCGCAATCGTCGCAATAACTTCTCCCTTTGCCGGATTAAACGTTTCAAACACTTCCCCTGAAACACTTTCTACTCGCTCACCATTAATAATCATCCCGTAGTGACTACGCTTCATTTCTCCAACCGATGTAATTTTATCGGATACCACTTGTTCCATTATTTCTCCTCCTTATTTCCCAACAAAATTTGGTTTGCGTTTTTCCATGAATGCTTGGAGTCCTTCTTGGTGGTCTTGTGATAATCCTGCGATTCTCTGAGCAAAAGCCTCTTGCTCTAAAAAGGTTTCGTAGCTTGTGTGCATACTATCAAGCATATATCGCTTGATAAGGGAGAATGACGTTGTTGGTAGACTTGCAATATGTGAAGCAAATTCTCCTATTTGTGATTCCCACGCTTCTTCGCTAATAACTTTTGTGACTAATCCAATTTCTAGAGCCTCTTCCGCTATGATTGGTTTGCCTAATGTTGCAATCTCTATTGCCTTGGCATAGCCAACCATACGTGGAAGCTGATAAAGAAATCCAGAGTCTGGAACTAATCCAATATTCATAAAGGCACTAACGAATTTCGCTGTGTTCTTCATTACACGGAAGTCACAGGCTAGTGCTAAGCTCATTCCAGCCCCAGCAGCAATTCCATTAATAGCAGCAATAACAGGCTTCGACGTTTCCTTAAGCTGCTTTAACATCGGATGATATCGATTCTTTAAGAATTCAGCATGGTTCGTATGTTCATCGACATCCGCTAAATCCTGTCCTGAGCAAAAGGCTTTCCCATTCCCCGTTATGACAATACATGTCACTGCTTCATCCTTCGTTGCCTGTTTCAATGCTTTTCCTATCTCTACATTCATCTGTTCTGTAAATGCATTATAGGCAGCAGGCCGATTTAATACGATAGTGGCGATATTTTCATTTTTCTCATAAAAAATTGTTTCATAGTACATATCACTACTTCCCCCTATACGAAGGTGTTCGTTTTTCTGTGAATGCACGCATTCCCTCTTTTTGATCTTCCGAGGAAAAGGCAAGATAAAAATTTTTCCGCTCTAGCATTTTCCCCTCAAGTAGAGATGAGTCAGCTGCTGCATGAACGGCTTCCTTAATTAACCGTAACGATATTGGAGCTTGTTTGGATAGTTGATGGGCTAGCTTCATTGTTTCCTCCTCTACTAGCTCCGGTGCTACAATCCGATTAATAACCCCATAGTGGAGAGCTTCCCTTGCTGTCATTTGTTCTCCTAGCCAAATCCACTCTAACGCCTTTCTAACTCCCATCACTTTTGTAAGAAACTGGGTTCCACCTGCCCCAGGTAAAATACCGAGCTTTACTTCTGGAAAACCAAACTTAGCATCTTCGCTTGCAATAATCAGATCACAGTGAAGTGCTAATTCAAATCCTCCACCAAGTGCAAAACCATTTACTGATGCTAGTAGTGGCTTTTTAATTAGACTAATTCTATCCCACTGTGCAAATGGATTTAAGAGCTCTAATGAGAGTGACGTTTCTTCCATCATCTCCTCAATATCAGCACCAGCTGCAAAGGCCTTTTCATTCCCTTTTAACACAATGACCCGGATGGACCCATTCAGGTCAAAGGCTTCAAGCTGTGTCACAATTTCATCGACCATTTCTCGGTTCAAGGCATTGAGCACTTGTGGGCGATCGAACTGAATGACACCAACACCGTCTTCCGAGTAGACTTTAATGAATCTAGTCATTTACCTCTTCACCAATCATGAGCGTGACAATATCGCCCGCAAATTTCATCACGTCTCTCCCAGATGCCTTCCCTTCATCTGTTCTCATCGCCTGTTGTAAGGATTCATGATCGTCATAGTACATCTCACACAATAGATAGAATTCACTCTCTCCCATTGGTGAACCTACAATTCTAGTAACCTCCATCTTTCGTAATCCTGGAATCTTGCTTGTAATTGGTGCATGGGTGTTAAAATAATGCTCATCAAATTTTTCCTTATCTGCTGGTTGCTTGTATAACGCAATAAGTTTTACCATACTTTCTCCTCCTAATAATTGGTATGAAGTGGCTTTACCACTGGTTTCATTGCTTCAAATGGATTCCTGCAGACACGGCAATACAAGATACTGCGGCATGCAGTTGGTCCAAAAACATTTTCCATCGACGTGTAATCCGAGTCACAATATGGACAGTTCACCGTCCACTCATCCCCTGGCTGATAATTTTCTGGTGGCGGCGCAATGCCATGCTTCCTTAGCTCCTGTTTCCCTTTTTCGGTTATGGTATCGGTTGACCATTGATGCTCCATCGTAAATTTCACCTGGCAACTGGTAACCCATTCTAATGTTTCAACAGCCTTTTGCACATTTACCTCGATAAAGTCTAACGCCGGGCAGCCTGCAAACGTTGGAACCATTTTGATCTCCACCTGATTTCCGTCGATCGCGACATCATGTACCATACCTAAATCATAGACACTAACAGAAGGGAGCTCCGGGTCATCGACAGTCTTTAAGACAGCATAAATCGCTTCTAAATTCGTCATCTCCTCCAATGTCTCTCCTCCTCTCCTGTAACATGACACATTAAGATGATTCGTTTACCATGCTGCTGTTTTATCACTGTTATATACTTCCGCTAAAGTATCCAGCGCCTGTTCTAAATCAGCAGTATGCTCTTTGTTTCTACCATTCCCATATTTCTGTTGAAGTGGGCTTTGTGGTGTCTCTCGTAACACAGTTTTTACTTCCTCTAGCCATTTAGCCTTTAGTTCCTCTGCACTGATCATAATTAATTGATGCTTCCTCATATCTGCTTCCAATGCGCCAAGTTCTAGTACATCAGCAAATTCATTCCATGCTTCCTCGACGCGATCTTGTATCCGTTTCTTCGACTCTTCGGTAGCGCCTTGAAGCTGTCTCATCCAAATCCTCCAATGAGCCAAGTGATACGGATGCTCCATTAATACCTTTCTAGCAACATGAGCTAACGGTTGATAAGAACTATTTGCAATCGCTTCCAATTTAATCTTTTTAAACGTTTCATAGAAATAATTTCTCACTACTGCTAATGCCCAGTCGTAATATGGTTCTTCTAAATACGTCCCCTCACCATTGCGTTTTTCCAAGTAGCTGCCATTCCGTCGTTCACTTGGCTTTCTGTCATGTGCCAATATATCTGCCTTTCCTACCCCTAACGCCTCTAAAAGGTTGTAGTACATTACCGCATGCCCCATTGTATTTTGGGTAATAGAAGAGTAAGCCACATCCTCTTCAATATGAGGAGCTAACCCTAACCATTCGGAGCCTCTAAATGCTATCAATAAATCGTCATCTGCTAACTGAAATAAGAGCTCCTTTAACGCTTGAAAATACGTAGGGTCTTGCTTTGCTTGATCTGGTGTTTCGATTATCTCGCTCATTTTCTCTTCACCTCTTTCCAAGACATGATTTCTTTTTCATCAAGCATGCCCTGCTCTTTCTCCTTCCACTTTTGTCGTAAATACCCGTATCCTTTAGTTGTCCTGTACGCTTTATTATCCAAGCGCTTAGTCCAGACCTGTCTTTCCTCGCTATTCATCTTTCGAATATCACTTTGCTTTACGACCCATACATCCACTACGTCTTCCCGACGCATAAAATTTTCCTGTGCCATGATCATCGCCATCTCTTGGTTCGGTGCTAGCAAACTAAATTGATGCTGCATTGGCGCTTTGTTACCCCTTCTACTGAACACCTCATAAACCTGATAAAAATCGGATTCCTTCGTCATTTGTCTCTCCCTCCTCTCCTTACACCGTGATTGGGTCCTCAGCAAGCGCTTGGCGTACCCAACGGTTATGGTTATACGCAATCTCTCTTAATCGTAAACGCTCCTTTGATTTCGGCCCTTTATTTCGAATAATTTGTTTGAACTCATCCCAATCAGGCTGCTTGTAAATCCATTTTTCTTCTTTTTCATCATAACGAATCGTATCGTCTGGGACGGTTAGTCCGAGTGAAAATACTCTAGGCAAATATTTTGATAAAAATGCTTGGCGCAATTCTTCATTGGTACTCTTACGAATTTTATATTTAATCATAATGTCTTGCTTCGAGGATCCAGTCGTTTCAGCTGAAGCAGGGCCAAAGAACATGAGTAGTGCCGGCCACCAACGATTCAGTGATTCCTGTAAAATGTCACGTTGGTACGCATTTCCTTCCGCTAATGCCATAATGATGGACTCGCCATGTTGGGCGTGAAAAACTTCCTCCTGGCAAATTCGTTGTAATGCCCGTTGGTATGGACCATAGGACGCATCTAGCATATTGGTTTGTGACATAATGGCCGCGCCATCAACTAGCCAACCAACCATACCGGCATCTGCCCATGTTTTGGTTGGCATATGAAAGACATTATGAAACTTTAAATCTCCATTTAATAAATCCTCTATCAGATTTTCTCTCGTCTTCCCAAAAGGCTTCATCAGGTCTTCTGCGACCCGAAGTAATAATTGACCATGGCCCATTTCATCTTGCACCTTTGCCATTATGCCTAGCTTTCTTCTCAAGGTTGGAGCTTTTGGCACCCATTCTTTTTCAGGAAGTGCTCCCATTATTTCACTTATTCCATGCATGGAAATTAGCTTGATTAGAGCCATACGATAATCGGCAGGCATCCAGTCATCTGCTTCAATTTTTTCGCCAGAATTAATTCGGGCCATAAATGCATCATATTTCTCTGGATCTTGCTCAACATATGCAGTTGTTTTGGAATCCCCGTCCTCCACATAGTTATACATTCTACCACCCCTTCATAACGTTTCTTTAACGCAATGATAACAAAGTGTCATATTTATGACAATATAATAATTTTAAATTTTCACAAATTTAATCGACATTTTATGCTATAATGGGTTCTGCCAATCTAGTATTAAGGCTTCGATATCAAATTTATATAACAGTTAGAAATGTAGCGTTTTATTCCTGTTATTATTTATAAAAATGAGAAAGTAGGGCATTTACTGTTCAGCTCACAGATTTTTTGTTAAAATTTGAACATATAAAAATTACATAACCCGATGGACATAAGAGAGGACGTTTCAGGTGGAAAAGCAATTTAATACGAGGTCCATGATCTTCACGTTATTTGGAGATTATATTAGGCATTATGATAATGTGATATGGATTGGAAGCTTAATTCGATTATTGGAGGAATTTGGTCATAACGAACAATCGGTTCGAGCAGCTATTTCCAGAATGAGTAAACAGGGCTGGGTACAGTCAGAAAAAATTGGCAACAAGAGCTATTATTCCTTGACTGACCGAGGGAAAGCAAGGATGGAAGAAGCATCGAAGCGTATCTATAAAACCGAGCACCCATCTTGGGATGGACAGTGGCGACTTCTTGTATACACCATTCCTGAGAATAAACGCCATTTACGAGATGAATTAAGAAAAGAACTGGTGTGGAGTGGATTTGGTTTATTATCAAATAGCTGCTGGATTACCCCAAATCCATTAGAAGAGCAAGTAAATCTGTTAATGGAGAAATACGATATCCATGAGTATGTTTCGTTCTTTAATGCCTCATATATTGGTATGAATAATGAGGAAGATCTAGTTCAAAAATGCTGGAATCTTGATGATGTGAATGAAAAGTATCAATTATTCATTCAAGAATATAGTCAAAAATACGTTATCGACAAAAATAAAATTGAAAAAGGGGAATTAACGGATGGTAGTTGCTTTGTGAAGTCAGCGCTTTTAGTCCATCAATACCGGAAGTTTTTATTCATTGACCCAAACCTACCGCAGGAGCTTTTACCAACTAGATGGCTTGGTGACTCTGCTGCTTCCTTATTCACGGACTATTATAATATGTTAATTGAGCCAGCAAGACGATTTTTCAAGAATGTCTACGAACAAGGGGACGTACAAAAAATACAGGCGAATTGGAATAAGTAGTAAACCTGTAGGATTTTCGTTAAAAGGTAGGAAGTCTTTTTCATTCGAAACTAATTTAGAGTGGCCGTAACATGAGGTAGGGAGCTTGTCATTTGCCGAAGCTCCACTACCCTCATGTTACGGCCTTTAATTAGTGGTTTTCTAAAACTCCGATATGTAACTTAGTCAGCTACATGTGTTGCATTAGATTTAAACATCAGACTTCATCAGTACATGTTGTTACCAAGATTTGTTTACTTACGTTGCTTATAGAGTTCTTCAACAGCATGCTCAATGAATTGAATTACATCAGCATCAATTGGATAATTACCCATCGGACTATTATTATTTTTTATTTCATTCCAGGATTTATCTCGAAGCTCCTCATTATCATGGAACATGGTGTTGACCTGATCCATCCATCTTTTGGCTATTGATTGTGCAACCTCTGAGGAAGGGTCCTTATCGAGGTTGGCTTTCACTTCTTTGATGAGTTTAACCCATTCCCTTACCTCTTGATTTTCATCCCCCAAATGTGGTAAGTGATGTAAAAATTGTTGTTCTTCCTGTGTAAAGTAATTGTCTAAATAACGTTTTATGTTAGCTGGATTCTCTTTATACAGGTCGACAAGTTGTTGAACCACGTCCCATTTTAATTCTTCTTCTAATTCCATTGATTGCAAAATAGAACGAATCGCGGATTCCATCTTTTTTAGGTGCTCTTGTTCTTTTTTTATAGACTGAAGTTGATGGTGCAATGTCTCTTCCCAGGTTTGATCCATTGTTCCTAACATCCTCTTAATGGATTCTAGAGGATAACCCAAAAATTTAAGAGCCAGTATTTGCTGTAATTTCATACTCTCATTTTTACCATACAATCGGTTTCCTCCATCTGTTTTTGCAGCAGGCTTTAGTAAACCGATTTCATCATAATATTGCAATGTTCGTACAGAAATATTCCCCATTTGTGCCAACTCCCCAACAGAATACATTGTTCATCACCTCCATAAGGTATCCTTCACGTATTAATTGTAGAATATCTCGTTACGTCATAAACAAGTATATTTTTGAGGAATTAAACATGGATGAACAACAAAATATATTGGGTAATTTATTTTTCTTGAATCAATAAAGAAGATACACAAGTAGCAATCTTCCTCTCATTCTGCACTAGATCCGCCACCACATATGCTAAGGTCCTTCCCATCTTCTCGACTCTAGCGGTTACCTCTATTTCTCCCTTTACGCCTGGTCGATGAAAAGTTGTATCTAGATCAATCGACACAAAGCCCTGATTTTCTGTCAGTTTAGAAGCAACTGCATAGGCCATTAAAATATCGGCTGCCGATGATAAAAAGCCCCCCATGACAACTCCTAAACCATTTATATATTTATCATCTACCGTCCAAATCCCTTTAGCTATGCCATCATTTGCCTCGTCCACCTTTATTTGCATCGTGACATCACAAGGTGGCGGGGTTAATCCATCTGATACAACTTTTCGCAAATCGGATATAGAATATTTCAACTTCTCCACTCCTCAAAATTGCATGTTTATTAAAATAACACTAAAATTATTAGTCCGTTTAAAATACGTTTATTTTAGTTTAAATATCACCATACCCATTGTCAATATAATCTAAATTAAGTCAACTAAATATGTATTCTAACAATATGAGTTAAACTTGATTATAAAACGATTTCAAGTGTAATTTTTCAATAAAATGTAGGAGAAGAGACCTTTATTTTTAAAATTTCAGAATATTGATTGACTTTTATTTATAATATTCTTATTATTTATATATCGAAATATATTTATTCGTATTTTATCCGTTATATGTATTTTTGTTATTTAATGTGCTGGAAAATAGTAAAAAGGAGACTAACACATGGAAGAGATGGTGGATATAACGATTATCGGTGCTGGACCGATTGGTTTGTTCAGTGCATTTTACGCAGGTATGCGGGAAGCAAGTGTGAAAGTGATTGATAGTATGCCAGAGGTTGGTGGGCAGTTAGCGGCCTTATATCCAGAAAAGTACATTTATGATGTGGCAGGATTTCCGGGAGTTAAGGCAAAGGATCTCGTAAAGGAGCTACATAAGCAGGCACTAACCTTTTCTCCTACCATATGTTTGAATGAGCAAGTACTAGATATTATTCGTCTAGAGAACGGTACATTTGAAATTTATACAACGAAAACCGTTCATTATTCGAAAAGCATTCTCATTTCAGCAGGTGCGGGCGCTTTTGAACCTAGAAAATTAAAACTAGCTAATATAGCTCAATTCGAAGAGCATACCTTACACTACTTTATTAAGGAGTTAGAAAGGTTTCGTAACAAAAGGGTATTAGTATGCGGCGGCGGGGATTCAGCTGTGGACTGGGCGCTTGCACTAGTAGATATTGCAGAGGATGTTACGCTTGTTCATCGGAGAGACGCATTTAGGGCGCATGAGCATAGTCTCACACAGCTCAAACATTCGTCCGTAACTATCCTCACCCCATATGAAGTTACAGACTTAATTGGAAAGGAGCATGACATACATCATGTCACACTCCAGAAGGTGAAAGAACAAGACAGGAAGACGGTCACGGTCGATGAGGTCATCGTCAATTATGGCTTTATCACAAATATTGGTCCGATAAAATCTTGGGGACTAGAAACGACTAAAAATGCTGTTTTCGTGAATGGTAAAATGGAGACTAACATTCCCGGAATCTATGCTTGTGGAGATATTTGCTCGTATGAAGGGAAGCCAAAGCTTATTGCTACTGGATTTGGCGAAGCAACTATCGCAATCAATCACGCAAAAGCCTATTTGGACCCAAAGGCTAAATTGAGTGTTCATAGTACACACCTGTTTTCTTCATCCTAATGAGGAATAGGTAGACATGTTGGGTTATTCCTATTTATCGTTTAAGATAAGCTCGCATTCGATAAGCAAAGCAATTCGCGCGAGGATTTGGGTGTTTCGCGCGACCTTATGTAAAAATCGCGCGACTCTGTGGTGCTCGCGCGATTTTTGATGACTCTCGCGCGTTTTTTGATGACCCTCGCGCGATTTGCGGTGACTCTCGCGCGAATCCAACGTAACTTCGCGCTAAAACCATGTTGAATCTCCCAATCCAACAACTCCACTCTATAAGACTAGGGGCTTTACCTCAGACTTTTTCATCTATTAAAAAAGGATGCTTCAGGATTAAGCAAGCTTCCTGAAACATCCTAACATTTATTATTTCATACCTCGAGTATCTACTTCATACCATTCTTTAGCCGATGTATTGCAGCGTTCTGCTATTTTTCGAAACTTTGCTTTAGGTATTTTCACTCTAATGTAATTAGCTTCCTCCTCAGAAAGCCTCAATTCACGTACACTTCTACCGTCCTTGAAGGATTCGAGTAAGAATTCATCAAATGCTTCTTTATCTGATAACACGAACTTCCCTCCTTACACTTAGAGAATATAACATTCACATGCGGTAGCTATTCTTATACATTATTCATTATAAAACCCCTATTATGGCTGAACTAAATAGGCAGGTTAGAGACCACTGCTCGCTTTTTTAATTCTTTGCCTGAGCGAATGATGGACTCGTTTACTAACACCTGCATTGCATCTACACAATACGGCTTCCAATGCTCTGAGATTTCAATACAAGAAAGCTCTGTACATCCTAGAATGACACAATCACAGTTCTCATCCTCTATCAGCTTAGCAATAATTTGCTCGAATGCGTGAACATCAACAGGTTGATCTGCTTTGAAATTATATATGGTTTGCATCACTTTTTGTTGGTCATGCACATTTGGGATGGGAGCCTTCATATTATATTTATGACACTCAGCCTGATATATACCTGTATTAATTGTCCCATCCGTTGCTAAAATACCTACCTTAGCTGTACTGCCAAATGTATTTCGAATATGGGTTACCGTTTCTTCGATCATATTAATTATGTTTATCGAAGTCATTTCCTGCATTTCACGGAAGAAATAATGGGACGTATTGCAAGGAATGGCAATGTTATCTATTCCAGCAGCTTCAAAAATCTCAAAATCTTTTTTAACTGCTTGTAAAAACGGTTCTTTATTATCTTCAAGAATTGCTCTTGTCCGATCCGGAATCGTAGCATGGTTAAGAATAACCATATCTATGTGGTCTTGGTCCTTATTGGCTACCGTATTTTCAATAACTCGATCAAAAAATAACGAGGTAGCAGCAGGTCCCATCCCACCTAAAACGCCTAGCTTTTTCTGTTTCAATCAATCCACCTGCTTTATATCATACTATGCATAGACACTATTTGACTTCCGCATTTTCTTTATTTAAGGCTTCTAAGGCGATACCTGCACCATAATCCATACCTTGACATCCAGCAAGTAGTACTAAATCACCTTTATTCGCTTTTGATAATGCTTCATGTATGGCATCTGGTAAATCATTATATAAGTCCACTTTAATATTAGCTTTTTCCATCACATCTAAAAATGCCTTGACTTCATCATCTGTCACTTCGTCTTTTGGCGTTGTATGGGATACACTTCGAGTTGCAATAACTTCCTTAATTCCAAGCTTATCTGCCCATTCTACAATGACTTCCGCATTTTCACGGTTAATGGTTGCCCCGCGTTGTCCACGAATCGCATAGACAAGCTGTAATTGCTCGAAATCCATAAAGTCTAATGTTTGTAAGGTAACATTAATATTTCCTGGGTTTGCAAAATGGTCATCTACTACTTTAATTTCATTTTCATAGATGAACTCAAAACGACGAGGTACTCCAGAAAATTCTTTTAGCGTCTCTTGAATCGTACTTATTCGAACTCCGCTAATAAGTGAAGCAATGATCGCAACCATCGCATTATACACTGAGTGGAGTCCTGGTACAGCTAATTCAACATCGAATTCGCTTGGCTCATATGAAATACCATTTGCTTCAAATGGCTTTAAAATCTCAACGGTAAACTTCCCTCTACCAGTAGTTAAATCCAAGTTTTTGCAATGGACATAGCCATCTTTACTGTCGATTCCAAATGAAATAACCTTTGCTTTTGTTTTATCCACTAACGAAGCAGAATATTGATCATCTAGATTTAAAATCGCAAAGCTATTCTCAGATGCATTTCGAATTAAGCTCGATTTTGCTTCAAAATAGCGTTCGAAGGTGCCATGCATCTCCATATGCTCTTTACTCATATTGTTTAAAGACACAATATCATAGTTGACCCCTTCTACACGGTGTAATTCTAGTGCCGCTGAGGATACCTCCATCGTTACGTGGGTCACATCATTTTGAACCATTTCATTTAAATAGCGTTGTAAATCTAGGGACTCAGGGGTTGTCAGTTCAGCAGGGATTGACTCATCACCATTTTTGATAATGACAGTTCCAATTAGACCTGTACGACGTCCTTCGTTTTCTAAAATAGCATTCGTCATGTACGTAGTGGTTGTTTTACCATTTGTTGCTGTAATCCCAATCATGTTCATCTTGGATGATGGATCTTGATAAAAGCATGCCCCTAGTCTCGCTAGTGCAATACGACTATCTTTTACAACATATTGTGGAATATCAATCCCATCTTGGAAGTCCTCTACTACCGCAGCCACAGCGCCACGCTTTACTGCATCTGCCAGGTACTTATGACCATCCGTTTTATAACCTTTTACACAGACAAATAAATCTCCTTCTTGAACCTTTTGGGAATGATAGGAGACATTACGAATTTCTAACGGCTCTACTTCCCTACCATTGGTTACTTCAATAGCTTGTAATAATTGTTTTAATTGCATACAAAATTCCTCCTATCCTTTCCTTTGGCCAAACAATTTACCAATTCTCGTTTTCATAAATACAAAAGCAGGTTTAGGATCGCTCAAGCTCCAGATTGCATATGCCTTTGGTCGAAATAACGATTTTACGACCTCTAAAGATTTTAACTGACCTGTTTTGACATAATCCTTTACTGCTAGCATATCTTCATATCCATACCAGAAAGCACGGTTTGTCGTTTCGGTCACTGCTTTTGGCTCTAATGGATCACCGATCATTTCCCGGTATGTGATGTATGGGAAATTCAAGCCAACTTTATATAATAAATGATTAAAATTGGTAATTCTTGCGTTGATTTCAATTAAATAGAACTCGCCAGTCTCTTCGTCTTTTTTAAATTCAATCTCAGCAAAGCCTTTATATTGAATCCCCTCTAGAAACTTCGAACCAAGCTCAAATAATTCGGGGGTGTATTTTTGGATTGTGTATACCGATGCCCCAAAATTAATAGGGTATTGGCGAAGCTTTTGGCAAGTGGTCCAATGGGTCACCTTAGAATCTTGATTCAAATATGCATCGAATGTGTACATATGGTCGTCAAAGCCCGGAATAATCCGTTGCACGAATACTTCTTGATTGGCGGATTTCGCCTTTTCCAATGCTTCTTCTAGTTCTTCCATGTTATGAACTTTAAAGATTTTCTTTCTAAAGGTAGCAACAAAGCTAGGGGAATCAAACGGTTTTACTAAACAAGGAAACTTTATTTCCTGTTCGACTCGTTCTTTAAAATTCGGTTCATTTACCCTAACTGTCTCTGGTACTCGTACACCATGCTCTGTCGCTAGTGCATGTAATGTATCTTTATTCATTACACGTGTTGCTAAGCCTTGCTCTGTTTGAGGGATTAAGTAATATTCCTTAATCCGATGTAAATGCGCGTCGATAACCTCCAAATATGTATCATGACATGGAATCAACACAGGCTTTTTATCTTGTTTCTTTGCATAATCAATTAATGCTTGAATAAATTCTTCCGTCTCTTCTTTGTAATGTGGTACTATTATTTTTTCTGAGCAATATTTCGAAGCCGCACCATAGCGATCATCTTCTGAATAATCTACGGCAACTGTATGAACGCCTTCTTTACCCAGACTTCTAATCGCACTTAATCCTATATAATAATTATTACCTAAAATCACTGCTTTATGATTCATATCGATTACTCCTATTAGGGTGTTACTATCCTATTCATAATATTGTATTTTTATTAAATATCATAGACTTTTTCATGATTGTTCATTACATTATACACCTCATTATACCTGTGTACAAAGTTAACTTCAATAAGTCTATGTAAGTGAATGAACGATGTTTATCTACAAAGAAAGCAGATAGAAGCTTGGACATAATTGGTAAAGGAAAAAAAACGAATGAATAGCATATCCCTCCCAATCTAGTAGCAGGCCTCACCGCCTTCTACGGGCGATAAGGTAAGCCCTCTCGCTCAAATCTATAGTTCCGGAGCTACTATTTATGCTTCATTCGGCTTACGATCAAATTCATTTCGTATGTCTCTGTGTAAAACCATGATAGTACATTTACGACTCCATAAATAATTGATGCCACATCATAAAGACAAGGATGGTCCATAGTTTTCTTGCGTTATTGTTATACCCTTTGTAATGACTCTTTAAGAGCTTCATGCAATAGGTTTTATCCAGAATGTGATCGGTGTTGCTTTCTTGAATGATTTCGGTTGCCCAATCATACAGTTCATTTCTTAACCAGCTTTTTAATGGTACAGGAAAACCTAGCTTTTTCCGATTGGTAACGTGCTCTGGAATGAAACCGATAGCAGCTTTACGTAATATTGCCTTCGTTTGTTTATTGGTAATTTTATAGGCTACTGGTATTTTGCTTGCAACGTCAAAGACTTCTTTATCTAAAAATGGTGTCCTAAGCTCAATGGAATGTGCTTTCGTCATTCGATCTGCCTTTCTTAATATATCCCCAGGTAGCCAAGTATGCATATCTACATATTGCATTTGATGAGCTGGATGGGCCTCTTTCACCATGGCAAATAAGTCGGCTGTCATATGCTTGTAAGTAATTAATTCATCATACGTTTTCATAAAGCGCCTTTTTTCATCTTCTTCAAAAATCTTAGCATTTCCAATATACCGCTCATGGAGTGGGGTGGTACCACGTTCTAGAAAGCTCCTTCCTATTATCCCCTCAGGAACAATACGAGATAATGTTCTCAGCCATTTTCGTACCGTATCCGGTAGATATTGAAACACGTTTAACGAATGGAATTCATGATAGATGTTATAGCCTCCAAATAATTCATCAGCACCCTCACCTGATAGCACTATTTTCGTATGGTTACTTGCTTTTTTGGCAGCAAAATATAATGGAACACATGATGGGTCTGCTAACGGTTCTTCTAGCTGGTGAATAATAGTTGGTAGACTAGCTACAAATTCTGCCGGACTAATGAGATACGAGATATTCTCTACACCTAGCTCATCTGCGGTTTGCTGTGCAATGGGAATTTCAGAATATCCTTCTACATCAAATCCAACTGTGAACGTTTTTATACTAGGGTTAAACTGCTTGGCTATCCCAACAAGAAGGCTTGAATCGATACCACCTGATAATAATGCTCCCAAGGACTTTTCTTCTTGTATATGCACCTTTACTGAGTCTACTAAGATCTCTTGTATCCGATTAATAATTTGGTTCTGGTTGCCGTTTACGGGATGGAATGCTGCTTTAAAATAGGCATAGGTTTCTAGAGGTTGATAGGCTTTTTTGATTAAGTAGTGACCTGGTTTTAAGCTAGTAATTTCTTTTTTCAAGGTGAGTGGTGGGGGAATATATTGAAATGAAAAGTAGTGTTGTAATGCTTGGTAATGGAATGTTAGGTCTTTCCCTAGCCTAGTTATAGCTTGTATTTCTGTAGAAAATAGAACCTCCTCTTCTGTATCCATCATGTAGAGTGGTTTAATTCCAAAGGGGTCTCTTGCAGCATAGAGAATCTTTTCTTGATAATCCCATATTACTATTGCAAATGTGCCCCTTAATAGTTGGAATCCCTTAACACCACATTCTAGAAATAGGTTACTAAGAACTTCTTCTGTTGTATCCAAGTTAAACTTATAGCCTTTCTTCTCTAGCTTTTTACGTAAGTCTCCCTTATTATAAATGGTTCCGTCGAAAACTAGTCCATATCGTTCATTATCGAATATAAAGGGTCGAACATTGCGATAATCGGTCCGTTTCATAACCAGAAAATCAGCTTGCTCCATACTTTCCATTTCATCATGCATTTCCTCATTCTTCAGCACCGTTACATTTTCCTCTTGCGTCGGTTTGCTATCTTGCTTAAATCTTTTAGATGTGAGTAAACCAACAAATCCAGACACACTAATTTCCCCTTTTCATATAGTAGACATATCTTTTGCAATATTATATTCAAACAAAAAAAGACTGACTCAAAATTATGATGAGTCGGTCTTTTATGTCTTCGTCGTTATACAATCTTTTGCTTTTTAATTTGTTTGCTTCGTAATTGTCCACATGCTGCATCTATGTCAGCACCATTTTCCCAGCGAACCCCACTATTAATACCATTTTTCTTCAATACTTCGTGGAATGCTTGGATGACGTGTGTCTCACTTCGTTGATACTGACCATGCTCCTCAACAGAATTGTAAGGGATGAGGTTCACATAGGAAAGATGGCGTTTGCTGCGCAGTAATTTAGCAAGCTGTATCGCTTCTTCCTCGTGATCATTGACATCCTTAAGCATAATGTACTCATACGTTATTCTACGATTAGAATTCTCTAAGTAATAATCTACAGCCTTCATCAGCTTTTCAATAGGAAATGCACGGTTTATCTTCATTATGCTAGTTCTTAGTTCGTTGTTCGGTGCGTGTAAGGAAATAGCTAGGTTTACTTGTAAACCGGTATCAGCAAATTCATAAATTTTGTGCGCTAAGCCACTAGTTGATACAGTAATATGACGCTGACCAATTTTAAGGCCTTTCTCATCATTTACGACTTTAATGAAATCAATTAAGTTCGTAAAGTTATCAAACGGCTCACCAATTCCCATTACGACAATATGGCTAACCCGTTCATCTTTTCCTTGTTCATCCAGATGCTTTTGCACCTTCATAATTTGCTCTACAATTTCGCCACTATCTAAATCTCTGCTCTTTCTAAGTAGACCACTAGCACAGAAGGTACAACCAATATTACACCCGACCTGTGTTGTGACACATACAGAAAGACCATAATTAAAACGCATCAGCACCGTTTCAATTAAGTTTCCATCTGCTAATTTGAACAGAAATTTAACTGTCCCATCTTTAGAGACTTGTTTGATTTCCTCTTCCAATGTTTCAATAACAAAATTCTCTTGTAATAGTTCAATCGTTTCTTTATTTACATTTTTCATTTCTGTAAAATGACGGACCCGTTTCTTATATAACCAATCCCAAACTTGTTCAGCACGGAATCTTTTTTGTCCTTTTTCTATTAACCATTCTGTTAATTGTTCCATTGTTAATCCATAAATGGATCTTAATTTCATAATATATCCTCATCTCCAAATAACTATATCGTACTATAACTAGTAATCGTATTCGCTAAATCACTTTCTAATCATACTTGATATAGTGACCGGAATCAAATTAAATTTCCCTTTTAGTATCTAGCTTTTACAGCCTTTTATATTAAGGTAAGTCCGTTTCTCCCATGAGATAGCGATCACATTCCCGTGCAACCTCTCTTCCTTCATGGATAGCCCATACAATTAGACTCTGACCCCTTCGCATATCCCCTGCAGAAAAAACACCTTCTACATTCGTTTGGTAGTCTCCATACGTTGCTTTCACTGTAGTATTGGAATTACGTTCAAGATTTAATTGATCGAGTAAGCCTTGTTCTGGGCCAGTAAATCCGATAGCAATTAATACTAAATCGGCAGGCCATATTTGCTCGGTTCCTTTTATTTCTTCACGGATTCTTCGCCCGTTTTCTATTTTGTTCCTCACATTAATCGTATGAACTTCTTTAATATGTCCGGTTTCATCTCCTACAAATTTCGTTGTCATGACAGCAAATGCACGTGGGTCCCTTCCCAATTTCCCTGCCGCTTCCTTATGACCATATTCAACCCGATGGATAATAGGGTATTGTGGCCATGGATTGGAAGTAGCATCACGCTCTGTGCCTTTCTTTTCATAAATATCAAATTGGGTTAGTGATTTGCAATTATGACGTACGGCAGTCGCCAAGCAATCCGTCCCCGTATCACCACCACCGATGACAATAACATTCTTATCTTTTGCGGAGATATAGTTATTGTCCTCTAGCCCTGAGTCCAGTAGGCTCTTCGTATTCTGATGGAGAAAGTCCATTGCATAGTGAACTCCCTTTAGATTGCTTCCTTCTACTGGCATAGTTCGATGCACCGTTGCACCAGTAGCTAGGATGATCGCATCATATTCCGACCTGAGCTTTTCTACTGGGATGTCCTTGCCAACTTCTGTATTCGTAATAAAGTGAACCCCTTCTTGTTCTAAAATGTCTACTCTTCTTTTCACCACCTGATAGGAAAGCTTCATCTCTGGAATTCCATAGGTTAATAGCCCACCGATACGATCTTCTCTCTCAAAGACCGTAACCTCATGTCCTGCTTGATTCAATTGTGCTGCCGCAGCTAAGCCCGCTGGACCAGAGCCGACTACTGCTACCCGTCTTCCGGTTCTTTTTTCTGGAGGATTTGCTGTTATCCAGCCCTCCTGAAAACCTTTTTCTACAATTGCACGTTCAATGGATCTGATGGCTACTGGTGGCTCATTAATGCCGAGGACACATGCCCCCTCACACGGAGCAGGGCATGCAATTCCTGTAAATTCCGGGAAATTATTTTTAGCCTGAGCACGATGAAGCGCCTCTTGCCATTTTCCTTCATAAACGAGATGATTCCATTCCGGTATTAAATGATTTAAAGGGCACCCTGTTGTAACACCATTAATTTCCATGCCAACATGACAAGTTGGAACACCACACCCCATGCAACGGGCACCTTGTACCTGTATATCCTGGGCTGTAAATGAAGCTGTATAGTCTCTCCAATCCTTAATTCTATCCGTTGGCTCTCTTTCGGGTTGTGTTTGTCGTTCATACTGCATAAAACCGGTATGATTTCCCATAAAATCCCCCTTTTCGATTAAAAGCTAGGAAGCATTTCAGATTTTTTTCGATGATTAGCTATTAGTTGCTTATCCTTATGATGGTCACGTTGCCCATGGACCTCCTGAAAGGCTTGCATTTCTGCTTCATTCTTATTTAGCCCAAGCGCCATTAATGCCTTTATCCGCTCTTGTATTCTGGCATATGCCTTAGGGATAACACGGAGAAATTTCGCAGAATTAGTATCCCAATATGCTAAAATTCGTTCCGCATATACACTATTGGTATAGTGAACATGTTTTTCGATTAAGCTATATAGCTCATCGACCTCGGACAAATCCTCGAGACCTTGAATATGAAGCTTATCTGGATTTACTCTTTCACGGAATCTTCCATCTACATCATAAATATAGGCAACACCACCAGACATCCCAGCAGCAAAGTTCTTTCCTGTTAGGCCTAAAACAACCACTCTTCCTCCGGTCATATATTCACATCCATGGTCACCAACACCTTCTACGACGACATTGGCTCCACTATTGCGTACTGCGAAACGCTCCCCAGCGATCCCCCGTATGAAGGCTTCACCAGAGGTTGCCCCATAAAAAGCAACATTACCGACAATAATGTTCTCCTCCGGTTGGAAGGTCACGACAGGGTCTGGATGAACAATAATTTTCCCACCAGAAAGTCCCTTTCCAACAAAGTCATTGGCATCTCCGATTAATCGTAAGGTGATCCCCTTTGGAATAAACGCGCCAAAGCTTTGACCAGCAGAACCACTAAAGTTCAACTTAATCGTGTCCTCTGGCAAGCCAGATTCACCACATCTTTTCGAAATCTCGCTACCTAATAATGTTCCTGTTGCTCGGTGAATGTTCCGAATAGCCGTTGTAAATTCTACTTGTTTTCCTTCTTTAAATGCACGTTTACAATTAGGGATTAGTTCCTGATAATCCAACGTAGAAGTAATCCCGTGGTCCTGCTCGATTTGTTTATAACGTGCTGTCATACCAGAAGCTTGCTTCGGCTGGTAGAGTAGACTTGCCAAGTCAATCGTCTTCGCCTTCCAATGTTCAATCTCGTCGTTAACCTCTAATACATCTGTACAGCCAACCATTTCCTCTATCGTTCTAAACCCTAATGTCGCCATGATCTCACGCGCTTCCATCGCAATAAAACGCATGAAATTAACGACATGCTCCGGCTTTCCGGAAAACTTTCTACGTAGCTCTGGATTTTGTGTGGCGATTCCAACTGGACAGGTGTCTAAATGACAAACTCGCATCATTACGCAACCTAACGCTACTAACGGTGCAGTAGAGAAGCCAAACTCCTCAGCCCCTAACAAAGCAGCAATAACAACATCTCTTCCTGTCATCAGCTTTCCATCTGTTTCCACTGCAACACGGTCACGTAGCCCATTTAACAATAAAGTTTGATGGACTTCTGCTAAGCCTATTTCCCAAGGTAGCCCTGCATGCTTTAAGCTTGTGTATGGTGCAGCACCAGTACCACCATCATAGCCACTTATTAGAATGTGATCTGCACGCCCCTTTGCTACTCCTGCTGCAATGGTCCCAACACCGACAGCAGAAACTAATTTCACGCTAATTCGTGCATTTGGATTCGTATTCTTTAAGTTAAAAATTAATTCTGCTAAGTCTTCAATGGAATAGATATCATGATGTGGTGGTGGTGATATGAGCTCAACACCAGGTGTTGAGTTCCGTACCTCGGCAACCCATGGATATACTTTGTTTCCTGGGAGATGTCCTCCCTCACCCGGCTTTGCACCTTGTGCTACTTTTATCTGAATCTCCTCTGCATGGACTAAATAATTACTTGTAACGCCAAACCTACCAGAGGCAACCTGTTTAATAGCACTTTTACGTAAATCACCATTGGCATCGGCTTGATATCGATCAACAGATTCTCCACCTTCACCGGAGTTACTTCTTCCTCCAAGACGGTTCATAGCAATAGCCAATGACTCATGCGCTTCCTTACTTAAAGCCCCAAAAGACATGGCACCTGTTCGAAAACGGGCACATATTGCATCCACAGATTCCACTTCATCAATCGGAATTGGCTTGCGTTTTTTAAATTGTAATAACCCTCTTAATGATTGTAAGTTCTCCTTTTCATTCGTAATCATGCTAGAGTAGTTTTTAAATAATTCGTAATCCCCTGAGCGTACGGCATGTTGTAACGTATAGATTGTTTTCGGATTATATTGATGATCCTCACCGTTCGAACGATATTGATAATCATCACCGTCCTCCAAAGCAAGCGTCGTTCCACGTTTCGGCTTATATGCCTTTTCATGGCGCATGAGAACTTCCTGTTGTATAATTTCTAGTCCAATTCCACCAATACGAGAAGCTGTACCTGTGAAGTATTGTTCAATCACCTGATTGGCGATTCCAACGGCCTCAAATATCTGCGCCCCCAGGTAACTTTGAATCGTAGAAATCCCCATTTTTGATAAAACTTTGACAATCCCATCTGTTACCGCATGAATATATTGATTGATAGCTTCTTCTACGGATTTAGCATTCATTTCATCGTTCTGCAAAAGGGCTTCGATTGTATCAAAGGCGAGATACGGTGTGATCCCCTCTGCCCCATAGCCAATTAAGGCTGCAAAATGATGAACCTCTCTCGGTTCCCCTGACTCTACAATAATGCTGACTTGTGTACGTAATCCTAAGCGAATCAAGTGGTGGTGTAGCCCACTTACTGCAAGTAAAGATGGAATCGCAGCTTTTGACTCAGAAAGCCCACGATCAGATAGGATAATAAACGTTGCCCCTTGTTCGATTGCCTGAACCGCTTGTTCGAGCATAGTATGCAATGCTTGTTCCATTTCATTGTGTATGCCAAATAAGGTAGAAATCGTCTTTGAACGGTAGCCGTGCATTCTATTATGGCGTAGCTTCTCTAGTTGCTGTTTCGTTAGGATCGGTGTATTTAATCGAATTTTTTTGCAGCTATCTGCATTGGGGGCCACGATATTCCCCACAGGACCAATCGTGGTCGTTGTCATCGTGATCATTTTTTCCCGTATCGCGTCAATTGGTGGATTGGTTACCTGGGCAAATAATTGCTTAAAATAGTCAAATAAAAGCCTCGGCTTCTTCGATAAGACAGCTAATGGAGCATCATATCCCATAGACCCAATTGGATCCTTTCCACCTGATACTAATGGTTTCATCATTTTCTCTAATTCCTCACGGGTATAACCAAAGGCAACTTGATTTTCCACCAATTCCTTGCCTCGATAGGTTGGTTGAGATGTCGCTGCATTGGGAATCGTATCGATGTCCTTTAGCTCCATCAACCATTCCTTATACGGCTTTTCCGTAGCAACTTGTAGTTTTATCGTTTCATCTGGTATGATTATTCCCTTTTCTAAATCAACAAGAAGCATCTTTCCAGGCTCTAGACGTTTCTTATACAAAATATCATCAGCGAATATATCGAGGGCACCTACTTCTGAGCCAAGAACAATCATCCCGTCCTTCGTTACATAATAGCGAGCAGGCCGTAATCCATTTCGATCGAGTGTGGCTCCAACCTGAACCCCGTCCGTATATACAATGGCACTCGGTCCATCCCACGGCTCCATAAATGTACTATGAAACTCGTAAAAATCTCTTTTCTCCTCTGCCATATGAGGATTATTTGCCCAAGGCTCAGGAATCATCATCATGGCAGCATGTGCTAATGAATAGCCTGATATGTGTAGGAATTCAAACGTATTATCAAATATCGAAGAATCACTTCCATCTGCATCGATGATCGGTAGTATTTTGTCTAAATCCTCCGCTTCAAAAAAACTAGATGTACATAATCTCTCTCGTGCTTTCATCCAATTGACATTTCCACGTATCGTATTAAATTCACCATTATGGATCGTATACCGATTAGGATGTGCTCGATTCCAACTCGGGAATGTATTGGTGCTGAAACGGGAATGTACTAATGCCAATGCGGATTTAAATTCAGGGTGGTTTAAATCAATGTAGAAGGAGTCTAATTGTTCTGGAATTAACATCCCTTTATATACGATGGTTCTAGATGATAGGCTGCATATGTAGGTGTCGTAATAAGCGGGATTTTGATTCATGACATACTCAATGCGTTTTCGGATTATATATAGCTTTCGTTCAAAGCTTTTACTATCCGTAATATCTGGAGATTTTTGGATAAAACCTTGTCTAATTGTTGGTTTTGTTTTAGCGGCAAGCGACCCAATAAAGGAATCATTCAGTGGAACTGGTCTCCACCCAAGGAAGGTCTGTCCTTCTTCTTCTACGATCGACTCAATAATTCGCTTACATTCTACCCTAGTTTCTAATTCATTAGGCAGAAATATCATTGCAATGGCATATTCCCCTGCTCGGGGTAATCGTACACCTTCTTTTGCACATTGCTTCTGAAAGAACCGATCTGGTATTTGCGTTAAAATCCCAGCACCGTCACCAGTGCTTGTATCAGCAGATTGTCCTCCCCTATGCTCCATATTACAAAGCATATTAATCGCGTTTTGGACAATACTATGTGTTCGATTTCCATTTATATTCGCAATCATACCTATTCCACATGCTTCATGTTCAAAAGCTGGGTTATATAAACCCTGTACTTTAGGGTAGTTACGTATCGTCATAACCTTGCTCCTTTCTGGATAACCTTTTTTCACAATCAAACAGTAATTCATATTATAGCACAATTCCAGTCAATACACAATATTCAGAAAGTTATATTTATGCAATCCTTTTTATATCAATAGTTGTAAACGCTAACATAGTAACGCGTTAGTTTTCAAGCGTTAAATTGGACTATAGACTTTAATATATTTATTATTGCATACGAAGAGCGCATAAAAGGAGTGAATGAATTTGATATCAAATCATGCAAAAACTTTTCATCATATACCACTTTCTGTTTTAGATCTTGCACCCATTACAGAAGGAAGTAATGCGAGTGAGTCCTTTAAAAATAGTGTAGAATTAGCACAGCATGTGGAAAAATGGGGGTTTAATCGTTATTGGCTAGCCGAACATCATAATATGCCTGGTATTGCTAGCTCTGCTACTTCTGTTGTCATTGGCCATATTGCTGGGGCAACTAAGCACATTCGTGTCGGAGCAGGGGGAGTCATGCTTCCAAATCATGCGACACTAGTAATTGCTGAACAATTTGGGACATTGGAAGCCTTATACCCTGGGAGAATTGATCTCGGCTTAGGAAGAGCACCTGGTAGTGACCAAGCAACTGCTTATGCATTACGGAGAACCTTAAACGCGAGTGTAGAGGATTTTCCAATGCAGGTTAATGAATTGCAGGATTATTTCTCTGATGAGCCAGTTTCACGAGTAAAAGCCATACCTGGCCAAGGTGCGAACGTTCCGCTTTGGTTACTTGGGTCTAGTGGCTTTAGTGCACAGCTAGCAGCACATAAAGGATTACCGTTCTCCTTTGCTAGTCATTTTGCACCTGCATATTTATTCCAAGCACTAAAGTTGTATCGTGATAACTTCCAGCCATCTAACGTACTGGAAAAGCCATATGTTATGCTAGGTATAAATGTAATAGCTGCAGATACAGACGAAAAAGCTCAGTTTATTGCCACATCTCAACAGCAACAATTCTTAAACCTACGTCGTGGTAATCCTGGAAAACTGCAGCCACCAGTGAAGAATCTGGAAGAGCTGTATTCACCGGGAGAAATTGCAGCAGTTTCGGAAACACTCGATCCAAAAACAACCATTGTCGGAAGCCCTGACACCGTACGAAAAGGATTAGAGAGCTTTATCGAAGAAACACAAGCTGATGAATTAATCATCGGATCGCAAATTTTCCATCTTGAGGACCGTTTACGCTCCTTTGAGATTGTCGGGAATTTGATGAAGTAAATGAGGGCAGTGAGAAAAGAAGAAAGGTAACGGATTAAGCTTCACCGTTACCTTTTTCTTTTCTCATTTAGGGCACTGAGGGGCCTCCTCTGTTACCTTTTTTGCTTTTCCTCCTCATTTGGGGCACTGAGGCGGATCCTCTGTTACCTTTTTTGCTTTTCCTCTTCATTTAGGTCACTGAGGCAGCTTCTCTGTTACCTTTTTTTGCTTTTCCTCTTCATTTAGGTCACTGAGGCGCTCTCTCTGTTACCTTTTTCGCTTTCTTTTCTGATTTAGGGCACTGAGATGACTCCTCTGTTACCTTTTTTGCTTTTCTTCCTCATTTGGGTCACTGAGGCGGATCCTCTGTTACCTTTTTCTGCTTTTCCTCTTCATTTGGGTCACTGAGATAACTCCTCTGTTACCTTTTTCGGCTTTTCCTCTTCATTTGGGTCACTGAGGCAGCTTCTCTGTTACCTTTTTCGGCTTTTCTTCCTCATTTGGGTCACTGAGGCGGATCCTCTGTTACCTTTTTCGGCTTTTCCTCTTCATTTGGGTCACTGAGATAACTCCTCTGTTACCTTTTTCGGCTTTTCCTCTTCATTTGGGTCACTGAGATAACTCCTCTGTTACCTTTTTCGGCTTTTCTTCCTCATTTGGGTCACTGAGGCGGATCCTCTGTTACCTTTTTCGGCTTTCCTTCCTCATTTAGGGCACTGAGGCGCTCTCTCTATTGAATTCATCTTGTCGGATAGCTTCGCGTTCCAATATCTATTCCTTAATCTCTAAACCTAATAGTCTCACAAAGCCAAGAGCTTGTTCGGTGAAGACTTTACAGCCTTGCATACTTTCTAATGAGACTTGTAATCTTTCAAATTTACAAGTGGATAGGTCGACACCTTTTAGCCTAGTATTGGAAAAATTCGCATCTTCCATATCGGAATACTGTAAGTCGACCTTTTCAAATTTACATTCGTAAAAATCGCTATTTTTCATTGTACAATCGAGAAAACGTACTTGTTTTAATTTAGCGTATCCATATGCACTAAAATTTATCTGGCAGCTTTCAAAAACAACATTCCCTAGGCTTGATTCCGCCAATCCAATCCCAATTAATTTGGACTGCTTGAACTCAACCCGATGGATACTGGATTTCGTAAAATCAACATTGGAAAGATCACATTGAATAAAGAGACAATCGGTTAATTCAATATGGGAAAAATCCCCTTCCAAGGTAACATGATCAAATACAACTTGATCAAAACGCGCCCTATCGATATCCTCACTCGAAATCAAGCAATCTTTGAACATGCAATTATCATAATATCCATCTTCCGAAGGCTGAAAAGCTGTGATTGGTAAATCTGCTGGTAATTTTGGCCGATTAATTTTCATTTCTTGCCCCATCATATCCTCCTTTATTACGAAACTATCATTAGTAAAATTCGTTTTTTTACACAATCGAGAAAGACTTTATACTTTCCTATCTTCTCAAAAAAATCTCCCTCTTATGTGATCACATAGAGGGACTTTTAGTTAGTTTTTCTTGTTTAGAAGTTCTTTAATCTCCGCTAGCTCTTTCTGTACTTCAGCAAGCTTAATATCAGTTGGAGAAGGGCTTTCTTCACGATTTGCCTCTTCGACATTATTGACAATAACACCAATAAATAAATTTACAATAACAAACGAGCCAATCATAATGAATGTAACAAAATACCACCATGAGGAAGGATCCTCCGCTAGTATTGGCCTCATGACACCACTTGCCCAGGATTCCAGTGTAATGACCTGGAAAAGGGAGAGCAGAGAGTCATGCAACGTTCCAAAATACTCAGGTGCAATTTCGTTGAATAACATCGTACCAATAACGCCATAAATATAAAAGAATATACTTAATAACAATACAATCGTACCCATAGAAGGGATGGTTAAAATTAATGCATTAACCATTTTTCGGAGCGAAGGTATAACAGACACTGCACGAAGCACCCTTAGTACTCGGATAATACGAAGTACTGTTACATAATGACTACCAACTAGGACATGACCTAATGTCACAATAACAAAATCAAATATGTTCCATGGATCCTTTAAAAATCCCTTTATCGATTTCCTTCCGATTAGACGGATAATAATTTCGATTGTAAATATCCATAATAACAGCTTGTCACCTAAATAGATCCAATCGTGGTATTTGCTCGCTATACCTGCGTAAGTCTCTAACCCTACTAATATAGCATTTATCATAATTAATACAATTATCGTATTCGTGAAAACAGGATGTTCTGAAATTCTAGCACATGCTTTTCTTAATGGATTCATTTGTAGACGCTCCTCCTCTCATAACATTTTACGGAACACAGGCAATTCTGTCATCTATTAATTGTTAGGAATCATTATTTATGAATCAATTGCTGGTAGAAAATAAAAAAGCCAACACATTCGCTCATAGCTAATGTATTAGCTTTTTCTACTACTAGCGAGAAAGAATTTATTTTCCTATCTACAAAAAAGATGGTATAAAGCTATTAAGCTCTATACCACCTTTCTCAAACTTTTCAGCTGCCTGCTACCTTTTGAGCAATTTCTAGTGTTCGTTTCACTTGATGTTTGACTGCACCTTGAACATCTTCCACCATTTTTCCATCTTGACCCTGAGATACACTGGTTCCATACGGATTGCCACCTGCTTGAAATAGTACCTGGTCGGTATATCCAGCAGGTACGATGATTGCACCCCAATGCATCATCGATGTATATAGTGCCAGGATGGTTGCTTCATGACCGCCGTGAGGGTTTTGTGCTGATGTCATTGCACTAACTACTTTATTTACCGTTTTCCCAGACGCCCAAAGACCACCTTGTGTATCAATGAATTGCTTCATTTGAGACGGAACATTACCAAAGCGAGTTGGCGCGCTAAAGATAATCGCATCGGCCCATTCAATGTCATCACTAGTTGCTTCTGGTACATCCTTTGTTGCTTCGTAATGTTCCTTCCATGCAGGGTTAGATGCAATAGCTGCTTCTGGTGCAAGCTCTGGTACTTTTACCACTTTCACCTCAGCACCTGCTTCTTTTCCCGCTTCTTCTGCCCATTTTGCAAGCTGATAGTTAATGCCTGTAGAACTATAATAAATTACCGCTAGTTTTACCATATTCATTCTCCTTTTCATCATCGTTACGCTTGTATTATTTACCAATTCGATTCATTTAATCATGACTAGCATGATTTTGTTGATAATCTATTTCGCCTAGTAGCGTCTTTCCTACATTTAACCTACCACTAAGCCATTTCGCTAAAGAGAATCTAGTTGGTTTAGCATTTCCGCCTATTCCAACTATAACCTCTAATTTTTCAGGCATGTAAACTACGGTGTGTAACGTACCAAAGAAATGATGATAATCTTTGTAAAAGAGTGGTGAATCTTCGTTGTTAAACCTTCGAAACGCTTCTTCTGGTGATAGGGGCTCAGCTTTAAATCCTTGGAGGATATGCTGACGGTGTAAGGAGGATGCAATATAGGACCTGTTTTTGCCGGTTAATTGTTCTGTATTGAAGTGGTTCGTACACATTAAATCGGATGGATATTGTACCAATTGTTCATTTGGCGTAGCCTCTATTAGACAATTCTTTCCAGAACGATCAGTCAATGAATAGTTATAACAATAGCCATGTGGAAGCTTCGTTATAAAGTCTGCTGCTTCTATCACGTTTTTACAATGCTCTAAAACTAGTCGGACAATGGTTGTCGCGATAAAACCAATACCGGTATGGCGTTCGTTTACTAAGTGTAATCCAACAACTAGCCCATGCTCATTCATTCCATCTACTCTACCGACCATTTGTTGGCTAAACCCGATACTTGCATAGCCCTTTTCTGGCTTATGGAAAACCAAACGGCCGTCATATAGTTCTGGGGTAAAATCATAATTGCGAACATAGTAGCTTCCCTGTGAGAAGGCTGTACATCCCATGGAGGGTAATGATAGATTGTATCCACTGTACATTCGTAATATCGTATAAAAATCCAGCTCTAACCCAGCTGCTAGGCCCTGCAACTCTTCTAAAAAACTTGAAAAATCCCGCTTTAATAAAGTATAGATTTCTTCTGCGTCTGTCTTAGAAGAAGTAGCCTGAAGCTCATCAAACCGATGACCGAATTCTATATGCTCTGCCTGTAAACGGCCAATTTCATAATTGGTCCCCTCTAATTCCACTACATGTACAAATAGTTTCTTTCTCATTTATTCTCCCCCTAATTTCATTACTGGTATCATCATCGTGACTTGCTTTAAGTTATCTCCGTGATACTTTTCCATCAAGGAGCCAGTAGAAATATAGCCATTGTCACTAACATATTTCATAAGACTACGATAAACACTACCAATGTTGGAAAAGTCTCCTTGAAAGGTTGTCGCTACACATAGAGCTTCATTGATCATTTCTTCTTTTTCAAATAAGGTACTGCTCGAAATGTCACTGGAATTATCGATTCCAAAGCCTATCCATGCTTTTACCGTTTCCGTTCCAGACGCATATTGTAAGTAAGAATTTCGAACCGCCACATTATACTTATTTAGCTCTTCTATTCCCCTTAATAACGCTGCTCCGAATTCCCCCTGATGACCTTCAGCCAAAAACCAGACCACTCTCTCCCGTTTTCGTTCATATAAAAAGAATTCCTTTATGGAACTGTTACTCTCTAAGAACTTAATTTGCACATCCAGTAATGCTTTTTGCTGGTTTAATAGACGAATCCATGATTGTTTCATTTGCTCCTGAGCAGGCTCAGTGGCTAAGAGATATGTTTGAATGTCACTTATCGGCACATTTGCTAAGCGCAAACTTACAATTAATCTAGCAAGGTCTATTTGTTCTTCTTGATATACCCGATAACCGTTCCCTTCCTTTCTATTGGGCATCAGTAAGCCCTTTTCTTCATAGAAACGTAGCGTGCTTTTCGGTATTCCACTTCTTTTGGAAAATTCTTGTATAGATAGCATCTCATTCCCTCCTACATTTAAGATAAACCTTAAAGTAACTTGAAGGTCAAGGGGAAGGTGAGTAAAAACAGCATGGGCTTATCCACGTTAAAAAACCCGAATGACTCTACAATATCACACTAACATATCCTTAACTTTTCATGAGAGGATATGTCAGTATAACGTTGTGCTTCATTCGGGTCTCTATCTTATCGTTATGTCTGCACTACTTCCATAGATTAGACTAGTGAATTTAGCTCTACGGCTAATTTCGCACCTAATACTGCATTATTTTTAACAAGTGCAATATTAGAATCTAAACTCTTTCCGCCAGTAATTTCTTTAATCTTTCCAAGTAGGAATGGAGTTGTGTCCTTTCCAGTTATCCCTTTTTCATCTGCTTCCTTTACGGCTGAAGCAATGGCATGATTAATTACTTCTTCAGGCATTGCATGCTCTTCCGGGATTGGGTTAGCAATAACTGCTCCACCTTGAAGCTTTAAATCCCATTTTGATTTTAATGTCTTCGCAATGACATCTACGTTCTCCGCTGAGAAGTTTACCGGATATTCGCTTGTTCTCGTATAAAATGCTGGTAAAACTTCTGTCTGGTAACCGATTACTGGAACCCCTTTTGTTTCTAGGTATTCCATTGTTAGTCCTAAATCGAGAATGGATTTAGCTCCAGCACATACTACTGCTACATTCGTTTGTGCAAGCTCTTCTAAATCTGCCGAAATATCCATGGTTGTTTCTGCACCTCGGTGTACACCACCAATACCTCCCGTAACAAATATGTTAATATCAGCAAGCTCTGCACAAATCATTGTAGCAGCTACTGTAGTTGCTCCTAATTGCTTCGTAGCTAAAATGTATGGAAGGTCACGACGGGAAACCTTCGCAACACCTTGACTATTGCCAAATTGCTCTAATTCCTCATCTGTTAAGCCTACTTTAATTTTCCCATCAATCAATGCTATCGTAGCAGGTACAGCACCATTATCACGAATGATTTGTTCCACTTCGCGAGCTGTTTGCACGTTTTGTGGATATGGCATCCCATGAGAGATGATAGTCGATTCCAATGCAACTACTGGTTTTCCTTGTTCCTTTGCTTGTTTTACTTCTGCTGATAGTTCTACATAATGTCTCATTCTACTTCCTCCATATCTAATTTAAGTTGTTGAGGTGTCAAATCTTGTCTTACGGTATAATTCGTTTGGATTGTTTTAGAAGAATTAACGGCAGCTGCCTTCGCGATAGTAGGAAGACTTTCCCCTTCCAGCCATGCATAGATTACCCCTGCAGAAAAGGCATCTCCTGCCCCTGTAACATCATGGACATTCGTCACTTCTAATGCTGGCATATGATGAATTCCTTCTTCTAGATTTCCGATTAGTGCTCCTTCTTTTCCATTGGTTACTACAATATTTTCAATTCCTAATTGCAACCATTTATGAGCTGCTTCTTGCCAGTCTGCCTTCGTCTTAATAGCGATATCGAAAAAGGCCTCGGTCTCATCACAGTTCGTAATTAACCAGGTTAGTCCTTGTAAGTCCTTCGGTAGTCTGTCCATCTTCGGGGCAGATACCGCAATAAATACTAGTGGAATATTTCTACTTAAGGCAAACTGTTTGATAGAAGCTAACGTATCCATAGGCAAGTTCAAATCGGCTACGAAACATCTTGCCAGGGAGAACTTAGAAAGCTTTGGTTGTAGTACTTCTGGTGTAATGGAATCATAAATATCCATATCCGCTAAAGCCAATACTAACTCACCCGATTGATCAATCACAGCTGAATAAGACCCTGTCGCTTCTTTTACTAATGGAATGGTATGGGTTAGGCTCATATAGCTAGAGGAAGCCTCTTCAATAAAATGCCATTCCGCGTCAATACCGCTGGCCGTGAGTAGCGATACATTTTTCCCTAACCGTCCTAGATTCTCTGCGACATTTCTAGCCACTCCACCTGCACTTTGTACAGACCTGATTGGATTCGAAGTCCCATACTGAAGCTTACCCTTTATGTAAAACTTCCGGTCAACATTCGCGCCACCTATGCAGACAATTTGCTTATCGTCCCCTACAATATAGGCTTTGCCGTGAATATAACCTTTTTTCACTAGACCTGAAATAAGGTTCGCAACGGAAGGTCTGGATAGATTCATCTCCTCTGCCAGTTCCTGCTGTGAAATAAAAGGGTTTTTCTTAATTAAATTAAAGAGTTTTTGTTCATTTTCATTAAGTGAGAAATTCATATCATGCCACCTAACCAAACTTTTGTTTATATTATAAACTTATGTTTATTATGTTAGTATGTTTATTGGATAAAGTCAATTGTTTATGGAAGAAAAACTGATAGGTATTAAAATGGCTTTCGATTCTCTTTTCGATGCAGAAGCTGTAAATAGAGTAGGCGCATGAATCACTCATGCGCCTCTCGCAGTTCCGTACGTGCGGGTCATCGCATACGGCTCCTCCATGATTATTCCCTTTGGGAATGATGTTCATTGTAAATATCAACCAGAGAAA